>JANLID010000318.1 GCA_024654105.1 Gallionella sp.
CGAAATCTATCAGGCTTTTTATGCCGACCAGACGGCGCGCGGTTTTTTGCATTCGCATTCCTACACCGGCAATCCGCTGGCCTGCCGCGCCGCACTGGCGACACTGGATATCTTCGCCCAGGACGATATACTCAATGCCAACCGCAACAAAGCCGCCTATCTGAACCGCATCGCCCAACCGTTGCGCGACCATCCCGGGGTGCGGAACTTCCGCAACACCGGCATGGTCTGGGCATTCGAGGTGGACACGCCACACGCCGATTTTGCGCAGCGCTGTTTCGCACTTGCACTGCAACAGGAATTGCTGTTGCGTCCGATAGGCAACACAATTTATTTCATGCCGCCTTATGTCATTACCGAAGAAGAGATGCAGATGCTGGTGACACGCACACTGAATATCGTAGAGGCACTGGCGTGAAATTCATACTTATTGCCGCGCTGCTCCTTGCGTTCAATGCCCATGCTGCGCCGCTGCCGTCCACAGTCAAGCAGGCGCTGAAGCAAGCCGGCATCCCGCTCGACAGTGTCGCTATCGAGGTGCGCGGGGTAGACGCGCGCAAGCCGCTCATCAGTTTGAATGCTGGGCAGGCGATGAATCCGGCTTCCACCATGAAGCTGCTCACCACCTATGCGGGACTGGAACTGCTCGGCCCGGCCTACACCTGGAAGACCGAGGCATGGCTGGATGGCGAACTGAAGGACGGCGTGCTGCACGGTGATCTGGTGCTGAAAGGCTACGGCGACCCGAAATTCACCATCGAGCAATTCTGGCTGTGGCTTGCCGAGTTGCGCGCACGCGGCCTGCGCGAGATACACGGCAATTTGGTGCTGGATCGCAGCTTCTTCGATTTGCCGCCGCATGACCCGGCTGCCTTCGACAACGATCCGGTGCGTGCCTACAACGTCGGGCCGGACGCGCTACTGCTCAATTTCAACACACTGCGCCTGCGCTACCTGCCGGACGGCGGCAAACTGAACGTCATCACCGAGCCGCCGCTGGACGGCATCCGGCTGGACAATCGCCTCACCCCCGGACTTGCGGGCGGCTGTGATGGCTGGGACGACCGCGTCATCGTGCAGCCAAGCGGCGACAGCGTCGTGCTGCAAGGCGGCTACCCCGGTGAGTGTGGCGAGCGCGAGCATAACCTCAGCGTGATGTCGCACACGCGCTATGTGGAAGCCGTGTTCCGCGCATTATGGAAGGAATTGGGTGGCACATTGAATGGAGAATTGCGTGAAGGCACAACAAGGGGTAATGCGAAATTATTCTCCACGCATTACTCCGAGCCGCTGAGCGCGATCATCCGCGACATCAACAAATTCAGCAACAACGTCATGGCGCGTCAACTGTTCCTGACGCTGGGGGCATCGGATAAATCGAGCATCGACCGCAGTGTACAGGCCGTGCAGGATTGGCTGCAAAAGCAGCGGCTCAACTTCCCCGAGCTGGTGCTGGAAAATGGCGCGGGATTATCCCGAACTGAACGCATCAGCGCGGCGCATCTCGCGCAACTGCTGCAACACGCCGCCGCCCATCCGCTCAGCGCCGAATTCGAAGCCTCGCTACCGATCCTCGGCAGGGATGGATCGGTGAAAAAACGCCTCAAGGAAAGTCCGTCTGCCGGCCATGCACATCTCAAGACCGGCACGCTGGAAGGTGTCAAAACCATCGCGGGTTATGTGCGCTCGAAGAGCGGCAAGGAATGGATCGTAGTGTTTTTCATCAATCATCCGAATGCGAAACTCGGCCAAGGCGCGCAGGACGCGCTGATCGAGTGGGCTCAACAACGCCGATAAGGCAGCCCAGAATTAACTCGCCAGCATCCGGGGGAATGCGCCCTGCCTGAAAATTGTGGCCCACTGTATTATTTCAGCAAGCCAGCATTGAACTCAGTGCGCTCACGTGGTCGAACGTGAAGCGGTATTGGGTATATGAAGAAACTGGGGAAAGCAAAACGTGGCCTGCCTCCGATTAACCAATTAAACCGTTGTTATTGGGAAGCAGGCTATTCGGCTTCTGCCGTGAAGGGGTGATGAGGTGATTAATCAGCGGGATCTTGATATCCGCCGCAGCGGTTATATAGGAATTACCCTTTGGGCATTTCTGGCAGGTAATGTGTTGGCTGAAACCCCTCTGCCCGCCACCCAGACAATGAGGTTCGAAGATTTTGAACTTGAATTGCCATTAGGCCTGAACCCGGCAGATTTTTATCTGCCCCCAGATAATTCGATAAACAAAGATAAGGTGGCGCTAGGGCGCTCCCTTTTTTTTGATCCCCGGCTTTCCAGCGATAATTCCGTCTCATGCGCTACCTGCCATTCTCCACAATCAGCTTTTTCAGATAACCGTCAAATATCTCTGGGGGTAGATTTACGGGCAGGGGATAGAAATGCACCTACGATTATCAACCGTGCCTTTTCCAGAGAGCAGTTCTGGGATGGCAGAGCACGCTCGCTGGAGGAACAGTCCAAGCTCCCGTTAATTAATCCCAAAGAGATGAGCTTCTTGCAAAACTATTTTTGAAACGGAGCGCAATGACATTTGATGCCCAAATTTTGGCATAGAAATGGT
>JANLID010000325.1 GCA_024654105.1 Gallionella sp.
TGAAGGCTTTGAAGGCAGCACTTCCAACGCGCTGGTAGGTGCGGCAGGCGGTGCGCTGATCGGAAACCTTGGACAGCGCGCGGGCAATGCGCTGGCCAATCGTCCGGCCAATCCCGGCGCTGCGGTGCAACAGTCGGCGGATAATCTTGGTATTGAAACAATTCCGGCTGTTACAGGCGGCACTGCAAGCCGTGCGCTTACGGCTGGGGCACGGCAGGGCTTTGTTTCCGATATTCCCATCTCCAAGGCGGTCACGCGCATGGAAGGACAGGGGCAGGCCGCGCGCGAACGCATTGCCGGTGAAGCGGGGCAGGTTCTTGATCCAGAAGATGCCGGGAATGTTGTCCGCCAAGCTGCGAATGTCTATTCCGAACGCACCTCTGATATTGGCGGCAAGCTTTATGATCGTGCGGCCCGCCGCGCAGGGGGTGCTTCGTTCCCTACTCCAACCGCCATTGCCAAAGCCGACGAATGGCTCGCCGATCTAGGCAAAAGTGCCCAAGGCGAGAAAGGCACGATCTTCAAGGAAGTGAAGGCGCTGCGCGATCAGTTGGCCGATGGTTCGTTCGAACTTATGTCGATCCCGCGCACAAGGGATGAGTTGCGCGCGCAGATACAGGAACGCGGCCTGCGTGGTAGCACGCTCGACACCGCCATGAAGCAAATTCTCAAAGCATCCGAAGATGATATCCTGAACGGGCTGCGCCAAGCCGGGCAGGACGATGCAGCGAATGCTTTCCAGACGGCAAACAAGTTCTGGCAAAAGCGGGTTGAAACGATTGACGAAGTGCTTGAGCCTATTCTCGGCAAGGGCACCCCGCGCAGTGGCGAAAAGATCGTGAGCGCCATTGAACGCATGGCCAATCCCAAGACCGGCGATTCTGCCCAGCTTCGCCGCTTGTTTGACGCAATGCCGGAAAAAGAGGCGCAAAGCGTGCGCGCGACTGTGATTAACCGCATGGGCAGGCCAACGGCTGGCGCGGCTGACAACGCCGATGATGTCGGGTTTTCGTTCAACACGTTTCTGACCAACTGGAACAACATGTCCCCGCGCGCCAAGGCCACGTTATTCCCAAAGGAAAGCCGCAAGGCGCTCGACGATCTGGTGACGGTTTCAACGGCGGTCAAACAGGCTGGAAGCGCTGCCAATACCTCGAATACGGCCCGCGCCATAGGCGTTCAGGGGGTGATTTCCTTGGGCGCGTTCATCGAACCTATGGCGGTGCTGTCGATCACTGGCGGGCAATATGCTGTCGGTAGGCTGCTGGCCTCACAGAAGTTCGCACGCATCTTGGCTGGTGCGCCCAAGGTTGCAACACCGCAGGCCAGAAAGGCTGTGTCCACGCGGCTGGGGAATCTTGCCAAGGCCGAACCTGCGCTTGCCCGCGAAATCGGTCTTTACCAGCAGGCGATGAACGACAACGTGGGTTCTTCAATCGCCGCCGAGGAACCTAACCAGTGACGGTCCAGAACAGCAGCGCGAACAACAGCGCCCGCTTGACCGCGACCGGCCTGACAAACTGCATGATGATAACGGCCAGTAGCACGGCCTGCCAGACTTTCACCCGCTCACTCTAGCAAACCAGACAAGGGACGCATATGGCGCGCTTTACCTACATCCCCAACCGGGTGATCGACAGCAACG
>JANLID010000338.1 GCA_024654105.1 Gallionella sp.
CATACACGCCGCCTTTGACAACGATGTCA
Source organism: Gallionella sp. (assembly GCA_024654105.1). Lineage (GTDB taxonomy): Bacteria > Pseudomonadota > Gammaproteobacteria > Burkholderiales > Gallionellaceae > Gallionella. Next base: position 30 of record JANLID010000338.1, read on the forward strand.
TCAGCCGCATCCGCTACCCGCAAATTGCGTTTCAGTACCTGCTTGATCCAGGTTTCTCCTTGCATGTTTCCGGCGGGCATTTTGTCCAGCAACTGACGCGCCAGCAATGCACTGAAACCGGAATTCAGCATTCTGCACAGCAAAGCGGCGCGCTGCGGGTCGCGCTGCTGCACATCGTTCCACGACAGCGCGGCAAGCTGCTGACGCAACATGCTGTGCATGGATTTTATCTCGACGAGAATCGAAGATTCAGGATTGAGGATCGAGGATCGAGGATTGGTTGCCGGAGAACAGTTGCCAGTTGCCAGTGGTGTTGGCGCAGCTTCGCTTCGGCTTTTTTTGCTGACCGCTGATCTCTGACTACTGATCCCTGATCCCTGATCCATGATTCCTGACAACTGATCCTCATGCGCCAGCGCGATGATTTCCACCCCCCCATCGATATTGCGATTGGACAGAATCACAGCCCCTTCGCCCAGCTCATTGCGAATGTCCTTCAATGCCTGACGTGCTGTTGGGGCGATAAATTTCCTGATGTTCATGCTTTGCCTCCTACCATTGCGGTCACCCGGATCGTTTTGAAGTCCGGTACTTCATCGTGCGAAATCACCCTGATGCCTGGCACCGCGCGCCTCAGGAAACGCGCCAGCAAATCACGCAATTGCGCCGGCACCAGCATCACGGCCGGCAGTCCCATCTGCTCCTGCATCTCAACGGCAGTGCGTGTCCCGCGCAGCACGGTATCGGCCAGTCCGGGTTCGATACCGATACCGTTCTGGCTGGATTGCATCGCCTGCATCAGAACGTACTCCAACTCCTTATCCATGCCGATCACCTGCAACTCTTGCGCGGAAGGATAGAACTGCTGCACGATGGCAGGGCCAAGCGCGACACGCACCAGCGAGGTGAGCTGATAAGCGTCCTGAGTGCGCGTCGCGTTTTCAGCCAGCGTTTCCACAATGGTGCGCATGTCGCGAATATGCATGCCTTCGTCCAACAGGTTTTGCAGCACTTTTTGAATTGTTCCCAGCGGCAACGCCTTGGGCACCAGATCTTCGACCAGTTTTGGCGCAATTTTGCCAAGATGATCCAGCAATTGCTGCACCTCCTGCCGCCCGAGCAGCTCAGATGCCCTGGTGCTGATTAAATGGCTCAGATGAGTTGCTACCACCGTTCCAGGATCAACCACTGTGTAACCCATCACTTGAGCCTGATCGCGCAACACCGGTTCGATCCACACCGCAGGCAAACCAAAGGCCGGGTCGCGCGTCTGTGTACCGGTCAATTCGCCCGTCACACTACCCGGATTGATCGCCAGAAATAGGTTGGGGTAGGCCTCGCCGCTGCCGATATCCACGCCCTTGAGGGTGATGCGATAACCATTCGGGCGCAGATCGAGATTGTCGCGGATATGCACCGGTGGCGGCAGGAAGCCGATGTCCTGGGTGAATTTTTTGCGGATACCTTTGATACGGCGCAACAAGTCGCCGTCTTGCGCCTTATCCACCAGCGAGATCAGCCGGTAGCCGACCTCCAGTCCCAGCACATCCACCTGTGCAACATCATCCCAGCTTGCCTCGGCAGATTCCATGATGACCGGTGTCACCGTAGCGGCAGCAGATTCCTCTTGCGCAACGGCACGTTCGTTTTTCTTCACCAGAGAATAAGCCAACCACCCCATCGCACCGGCCAGCAGCAAAAAGGCGAAGTGCGGCATGCCGGGAATCAAGCCCATCGCGCCGATGATCGCGGCAGTCAACACGATGACTTGCGGCTGCTTGAACAGTTGAGTGACCAGTTGCTGGCCGATATTCTGGTCGCTGGCCACACGGCTCACCACCAGGCCGGCTGCCGTGGAAATAACCAGCGCCGGAATCTGTGCCACCAGCCCGTCACCGATGGTCAGCAGGGTATAATTTTTTGCCGCCATGGCAAGAGTGAGATCATGTTGCAGCACGCCGACAATCAACCCACCGATGATATTAATGAATAGAATGATGATGCCCGCGACCGCATCGCCGCGCACGAATTTGCTGGCGCCGTCCATCGCCCCATAGAAGTCGGCTTCCTGCGCAATCTCGGCACGGCGTTTACGCGCCACGTCTTCGCCAATCAAACCTGCGTTCAAATCGGCATCGATCGCCATCTGCTTGCCGGGCATCGCATCCAATGTAAAACGCGCGCCCACCTCGGCAATGCGCCCGGCGCCCTTGGTAATCACCACAAAGTTGATGATCACCAGAATCGCAAACACCACCAGCCCCACGGCGTAGTTGCCGCCCACCAGAAAATGGCCAAATGACTCGATCACCTTGCCCGCCGCGTCCGGCCCGGTATGCCCTTCCAGCAGCACGATCCGCGTGGAAGCCACATTCAGCGACAGGCGCAGCAATGTGGTAATCAGCAGCACGGTAGGGAAGATCGCAAAGTCCAGCGCCTTGTTGGTATTCATGCTGACCAGCAACACCATGATGGAAATCGCGATGTTGAAAGTGAACAGGATGTCCAGCAACAACGGCGGCAACGGCAGCACCATCATCGCCAGGATCATCACGATCAGCACCGGGCCGGCCATACCGGTCAATCCGGCGCGTTTAATAAAATTTTGTATGGATAGCAGATCCATGATTCACTTCCTCATGCAGTTGTGGCGGCCGGGTCGAGCTCGCGCGGCACCGGCAAATCTCCCGGCTCTTGCGGACGTGCCCCGCCTTGTTTTTCATAGCGGCGCAATTGATAAACGTAAGCCAGCACCTCGGCGACGGCGGTATACAGCGCCTCCGGTATGGACTCGCCCAGATCGGTATGTTTGTGCAGCGCGCGTGCCAGCGGCGGCGCTTCCAGAATCGGTATATGATTTTCTTCGGCAATCTCGCGGATGCGCAACGCCAGCAGATGTGAGCCCTTTGCCACCACTACCGGCGCACGCATTCCCTTGTGGCTCCGTCCGCCCCGCTTGGCATCCGCTTCGTTTTCGCTGTACTTCAACGCCACGGCATAGTGCGTCGGATTGGTGACTACCACGTCGGCGGTCGGAATCGCCGCCATCATGCGACGGCGTGCCGCTTCACGCTGCAGGCTGCGGATGCGCCCCTTGACCATCGGATCGCCTTCGGTTTCCTTGGATTCCTGGCGCACCTCCTCCTTGGTCATCATCAGTTTTTTGTTGTGATCCCACAACTGGAACGGCACGTCAATGGCGACGATCAACAGCATCGCGCCGACAATCATCATGAAGCTTGCGCCAACCAGATGGCCCATTTGCGGAATGGAGGCAATAGCGGCTTGCGTACCGAGCGCCATCACCGCATCCTTATTGCTCCAGATCACCCAGGCTGCGATACCACCCACCAGAACAGCTTTACCGATTGCTTTTGACAGTTCCACCAACGCGGTTCTGGAAAACATGCGCGCGATACCGGGGACCGGATTCAATTTGGAAAACTTGGGTTGCAGTGCTTCAATGCTGAACAGCCAACCATTCAGCAGCAACGGGGAGAATGCCGCAGCCAGCATGACCGCCAGCAACAAAGGCGAGAAAGTGATAAGCATGTCCAGCGAAAGATCATGCAAACGCGGAATCAGCAGGTTGGTATTGAAGGCCAGATCACGATTCAGCGTCAGGCCGTCGTGCAGCATTTTCACCATATGCTGGGTGAACGACGCACCCATGAACCACAGTGTTCCGCCACCCGCCAGCAATACGGCAAAGGTGGACAACTCACGCGAACGGGCAACCTGACCTTTTTCTCTTGCCTGGTCAAGTCGCCGCTGTGAGGGCTGTTCGGTTTTTTCTAGATCGCTGTCTTCTGCCATGATGTGCTCCGCTATTCAGCTTTGCATAGCCATTCGGCTGCGCCAGCAAATTGCTGGTCATGGCAATTATCAGCACATCAGGCAAATTTGATCGAATGAATAGCGCGGGTTTCTTATGGCTTTTCGTACCCGGCGGTTACAGGTCTATCGCACAAATTCAAGAACAAACCTTGAAGCGAGTGGCCGATTCCTTTAGTGCGCCAGACAATTTATCGAGTTGGATCGCCGTGTCGCTGCTCAATGCGGCGGCGGCGCTGTTCTTCTCGGCCATCTGGGCAATTTTCTCGACGTTTGCCGCAACCTGCTGGATGGCGGCATCCTGCTCGCGTATCGCATCCGCGATATTCTGGACATCACTCGCCACCTCGCGCGAATCGTCGCCGATGCGGTGCAGCGCGGTCTCGGTTCTGCCAACCAGTTCAAGGCTTTCCGTAACCTGGCTATTGGCCTGCTGCATCCCCGTAACAGTTTTGCCAATGTGGCCCTGGATGTCACCGATGATCGCAGTGATCTCCGTGGTCGCGTTTGACGTGCGTTCGGCGAGTTTGCGCACTTCATCCGCAACAACCGCGAATCCCCTGCCCTGCTCGCCGGCGCGCGCGGCTTCGATTGCGGCATTTAACGCCAGCAGGTTGGTTTGATCGGCGATCTCCCTGATCACCTGAATGATGCCGCCGATCCTCTTTGATCTCTCGTCAAGCCGCCCAACGTTGGTATCCGATTCACGGATCAGTACAGCGATGCTGTTCACGTTTTGCACCGTCTCGGCCATGACGGCGAGCGCCCCTTTGGTACCGGCGCGGGATTTCTCGACAATTTCGCCCGCGCTACGGGCATTGGCTGCGGTTTCGCTGACGCTCACGGAAACTTCCTCAACGGCTGCGGCAACCGTTGCAGCGGCATCCGCCTGCGCGGCAGAACTCTGGTTGACCTGTTTGCTCGAAGCGGACAACGCGTTGGATGCGTTCGCGATATTTTCGCTGGAACGGGTGGCGTCCGATATGATGTTGCGGAATTTCTCCATCAGGTGATTGATCGCCTGCCCGACGCGCGCCGTTTCCTGCGTGCCATCCTCGGGAGCACCGCGTGTGAAATCGTCATGCGCAACCGCATACTCCGCTGCATCTACGACGGCCTTTAGCGGACGATTCACGCTACGCGCCACCCATACCGATATCGCCACAGCAATAGCAATTGCCAGCAACGCCAGAACCAGTTGCGTCAACAGGAACGTACGGCTGTCAGCCAGCAACTTGTCGACATCATTATTGATGTTTTTCGTGATTAGCTGTTCGACTTCATGCAACGCTTCGATCCTGTCTGAACTAGCCTTGAACCACAAAATCGAACTTAAATCGTACAAACCCTGTGCAGAATGCTCGGCCATGATATTGCGCATACGCTGCACCTCCTGCGCCGCTCCGCCGCCGAGCGCTGATTTCAGCGCTGCCTTTTCCTGCTCGCTTGCGGAGTTTGCAAATGAATCCAGGTAGGCCTCCTGCTTATTTATTTTCTCCAGAATGGTGCGAAATTTAATGGGCTCGACAGCCCTGTTGGAGATAAACACCGGCAAGGATAATGCTCGTTCCTGCGCTGCATTTTCCTTGGCTTTGGCAAAATGATTGTGTGACAAAAGCTTTCCCGCAATTGCAGGGTCATTATTGTGTTCGGCTGAAGTACCCATCACTTCCATAAGGGGGGTAATGACAGAGGCGTAAAAGACGGAAGCATCCTCGGCGAGAATGTCATAATCATCAATTTGCTTGCGCGTCTTGGCTAATTCATCAAGCTTGCCTCGCACCTCTTCGACAGCCTTTTTCAGCCACGGCATCGAAACAGTATCGCCCCCTTCGACCAAACGCTTAAAAAACGCCAGTTTCTCGTCCGTTTTGGCGCGGGCATCCGGCAATGCAGCCTCGAACGTCTTATTGTATGACTGGATAGAACCGACCGTTATGCCGCGTTCAACCTGCAAAACATCCACCAGCTCGCCCGCTGCCACCGCCACTTCCATGATGCTGCGCGCCTGATCCGCGCTCTGATAACGATCGAAGCTATCCCAGAGACCTGCGTGCCCGAAGATAGAATCAGCGCTATCACCGGCACCGCCGTCAACAAGGTAAGCCGATGCATAATCGTCGAACGTTTCATGATTTTCCTTCTCCGTATTTGTAAATATTGTCCACGCCGATAAAGCTGCCGATGTAATCGCGGTTAAATTTTCCTCCAAGCTGGCTATGGCTGTGAATATAGGCAGTCGTCGCATCCCATTCCAGCAATTCTTCCCAATCCATCTGGAGGCCAGCCTCGGTGTTCCCCATCCATGCCGAGCCGCGCTTGATGCCGTCAGACACAACCGCCGGCACATCGCTTTTGTGAATCAATTCCACCGTAATGCCCTTGTCGCAGAGACCGGAACGCATCCCGCCCCAATCGCCTTGCAATTCAAGTAAATCGACATTATTTGGCAACACCCAAATAGACAAGTACCTGCTCCGCCATCTTTGCCAACGGCACGATTTCATCCACCGCACCCAAGGCGATGGCCTCACGCGGCATCCCGAACACCACACAACTCGCCTCATCCTGTGCAAAATTGTATGCCCCGGCCTGATGCATCTCCAGCATCGCCGCTGCGCCATCCTTACCCATGCCGGTCAACATCACCCCGATGGCATTTGCACCCAACTGCCTGGCTGCGGAACGGAACAGCACTTCGACTGAAGGCCGGTGATGATTTACCGGAGGATCTTTGCTCAGCACCGTCTGGTAACCGGCGCCTGATCGCTCTAACGACAAATGCGAATGGCCTGGTGCAAGATACACATTCCCGGCTTGAATCTTTTCGTGGTGCTCAGCTTCCTTGACCTTCATCCTGCACAGACTATCCAGGCGCGCGGCAAAAGACTGCGTGAACAATTCCGGCATGTGTTGAGTAACCAGAATAGCGGGCGCATGACTCGGCATGCCCGACAGAAAACCCCGGAGGGCATCCGTGCCACCGGTGGAAGCCCCGACTACAATAATGCGCATTCCGGAAGGTAAAGCGCCGGGCAACTTTGCCGCGCCTTGATTGAAAGCTTGCCGCACAACGGCAGCAAACTCTCTGTCTTCTGTCATCGGTTACCTGCCTTCTGATACACGGTATGGCCGCGCAATTTGAACCAGGCACTGGCATGATGAAAACTCTCCGAATGGCCGGCAAACAACAGGCCATCGTTACGCAACAAAGGAGCGAATTTCTTCAATACCGCCAATTGTGTCTCCTTGTCGAAATAGATCATCACATTACGGCAGAAGATTGCATCCAGTTGTTCGCGTATCGGCCAAACAACATCAAGCAGATTGACACGCTGGAAGCTGATCATTTTCTGCAATTCGGGGCGCACTTGTACAAAGCCTGCATCTACGTCTTTGCCATGTACAAAGAACTTTTCTATTTGCTGCGCCGACATCACTTTGACAACCGACTCCAGCTTGTAACAACCGGCGCGCGCCGTTTGCAATACCTTGGTATCCAGATCAGAAGCGATGATCCTGACTCGATGGTTAAAGCCGCCAAACGCATCCACCGCAGCTATCGCCATGGAGTACGCCTCCTCTCCCGTCGAGCAGGCGGAACACCACAACACGATTGGCCGAGCCGTATCCTGTTTGCGAAGATGCTCGACCAGAATCGGAAAATGATGGGCTTCACGAAAGAACGAGGTCAGGTTGGTAGTCAGTGAATTGGTGAAAGCTTCCCACTCCGCCTTGTCACCATGCTGCAAGCAATCCAGATATTCCGCGAAGGTTTTAATGCCGGTAGCCCGCAGTCGCCGCACCAAACGGCTATACACCAGCTCCTGCTTGCTCTCGTTCAAGGAAATGCCGGCATGTTGGTAAATCAGCTTGCAAATGCGCTGGAAGTCTTGCGGGGTGAAATGAAATTCACGGGTATGCTCGACGCTCATATATCTTTTGAAGCGCGTCTACCTACCGTCTCGCCACCACTCATTTTTTAATGCCCCCGCACGTCGCTG
>JANLID010000345.1 GCA_024654105.1 Gallionella sp.
GTCAGGGGAAATCTCCGTTTTCCCCTTGACATTACTTATCATGGATGTCCCCAGATTTCCCTGAATCAATCCGCACTGATCAATGAAGGTTCGCTTTCAGGCGTTATCTCGGTTAGTTGTTTGCGCGGGGTGAAGAAGACCGCCGCCAACCCAAGCGCGGCGGATACGAATGCGACCACAAAGACGAGGTGGATTGCGTTTGCCATCGCGAGGCGCACACCCGCATCAATGACGACAGCCTGAGGCGTGGATAAAGGATCAAGTAACTGGTCAACCAGCTTCGGGTCCAGACCTGATGCGTTCAGGTTCGAGGCGAGCCGAATACTCAACGCCGCGCCCATAGCGCTTACGCCCAGAGTCCCGCCAATCGAACGGCTGAATTGAAGCATCGAAGTGGCCGTGCCGAGATTCCGCCGTTCGACGGTTGTCTGCACTGCCACCAAAAATGACGGGATGGAAAGCCCCATACCTACGCCCATCAAGGTGACAAAGACCATCATCATGATCTGGCTTGACCCCGCGCCGATCAACGTCATCAGGAATGCGCCCATCACGAACAACGACGTGCCGATCAGCCCGAGCTTGCGATACCCAACGGTCATGATCAAACGCATGCCGATGATGCTGGCGGTCACCCAGCCCAACAGCATCGGCGTGATCGTGATGCCTGCCTGCGTTGCGCTGGTTCCCATTACTGCTTGAACGAAGTGCGGAATGAAAGAGATGATGCCAAATAAAGCCCAGCCCGTGAAGATGCCGTGCGCAACAGCCGTGGAAAATAAGCGATCCCGAAAAAGTTGAAGCGGCAGGATCGGGTCGGCGGCGCGTTGTTCGACCCATAACAACGCAATGAATAATACCGCGGCAGTTGCGATCAATATCCAGCTGTTGAACGTGCCGAACTCCATAAAGCCAAGCAAAAGTGTGACCACACTGGATGTTAACAACGCCGCGCCGATATAGTCCACTGCCGGTCTTTCGTGACTTTGGGCCTGTTCCCGCCATGCGAGCGCGACCAGCGCCGCGGCAAGCAGACCCGGCAAAACGTTGATGTAGAAGACCCAGCGCCACGATAATTGATCCACAAGAAAGCCGCCCAGCAGCGGTCCTGTAATAGAGGAGACTCCCCACACGCTGGAGAAAAATCCCTGCATTTTGGCGCGCTGTTGTAAACTGAACATCTCGCCGATCAGAATAAAAGCGAGCGGTTGGATGCCGCCCGCGCCGAGTCCCTGCAAGGCACGCGCAAAGATGAGCTGAGTCATGCTGTTCGCCAGCCCGCTCATTACGGAACCTATCAAAAAGAGCGCCATCGCAATGACATAGATTCGGCGGCGGCCATAAATATCCGAGAGTTTTCCATACAGCGGAACGGACGTGGTGGATGCCAGCATGAACGCCGCAAAGACCCACGAGTAATGCTCCAGCCCGCCCAGTTGACCGACAATGGTCGGCATGGCGGTTGCGACGACAGTCGATTCCATCGAAGCGAGGAACAGGCTGAACATGATGCCAATGGTGACGAGGATGGTACGGTTACGGGTCATGGTTTCCTTTCAGAGATAAAACCTAGACGGTTAAAGATTTGGCTATCATACCCCAAAATAAAATCAGAGACTGGCCTTTGCCAATCTCTGTTTTGTTTGGTGAGGTGAATCCCCATTGTCACCGAACGCTTTGTTCAACGGCTTTTATCGTGACAATAGCGATTATTTATTTTTCAGGCTTCGCCCCATACTTCGGCTTTATGATAAGCGGGCGAATGGGCTTTGATCTTTAACATTGCTTCATGGTCGTAAACCTTCTCTCCGCAATTAGAGACTGTTTCTATTGATTGATAAGAATTTCCTTTTTCGTGGGGGAAGTATAGGTTGGCTGTTTTGGCTTGTCAATGGGTATTTTATCTTAATCTGTTAATCTGGGGACACCATACTAGTTTCTCATTGACAAGCTCAGCTTACAATGAGACAGTACCGACCTGATGTTAAACCTAAGATTATTTGAGCTAAAAAAGGGTGATTCTTCCCGAAATAAAAAAACTGATCCAAATGACTTTAGTTTCTTGAGCCAGAGCGGGTGTCGCGTTCCTCTCGCCGTCGCTAATTTCCAAAAAGCATGAATATACAGGGCTGTAAAGGCTGCGACCGCAGGGAGCACCCGAAGGGCTTGGCCTTTATTGCCCTGTATATTCATGCTATCCTTGTCCAAATGCAGGCCCAAATAATCAGAAAATAATTGTCCAAATAGCGTGCAACTCTACACATGGCAAGAATCGCGCGAGTGGTGGCCCCTGGATATCCCCATCACATAACACAACGAGGTAACAGGCGTCAGGATACCTTCTTCTGCGATGAGGATT
>JANLID010000356.1 GCA_024654105.1 Gallionella sp.
GCTAAGCAGCGCCGGCAGCTGCGGGCCAAGCGCGGATGCGATTTTGACAAGCCCGTTCGCCGCTTCGTCTCGGATCGGGACATGCCGCCCGGACTGGGCACCTTGCTGGTCATGTGCAGCTTTAACATGTTGATTATTTTATATTTCCAAAGCGCAGAGGGCGGGCGGCACAGTTCGAACGTCGTTCCTGCCGTAAAACCCGCGGTGGCGGGACAAGCCGCCACTGCCGCCGAAAAGGCCCCTATTGTGGCGTCTGGACGGGAAAAGCGCGAGTTTTTTGAAATCGCATTCTTGTGATCCAGCCACATTTGCCGCGTGCCCCAGCCCCCGGGTTATCAAGGGATGGTTTATGTAACCGTTTGTTTTTTAATAGAGTACCCACAATGGATCCCGCCGCCGCGACGAGCAAACAGAAAGGTTGACAAAAAAAAGCCATGGTACTAGCATTTGTGAAAGCGCTTTCTCACCAATAAAAGCAGGAACAAGGCCAAAACTTGAAAAGAGCCTGCCTGCCAGGTGGCGGCCCATCTTGCCAAAAGGAGTTGTCCATGCAGGTTCGACATCCAGTGTTCCGCGGCTGCGCCAAGCTACCTGCATGCGATTTCCGCTTGCTGCCAATCACGCGCCGGCAGCGCCGGTTCTAGCGGCGGCTTGGCAACAGGCGACCACGCAGCGATTCCAACAGGCAGATTGATGAAGTTGAAGACCTCCTTGCGTAAGATGTTCGGAGAACAGCAGCGTTTCATGCTGATGCTGATCGCTCCGGCGGTAACGCTCTTGATATTGTTTCAGGCGATACCGATTTTTATCGGGGCCAGCGCGAGTTTTCGAGACTGGATGCTATACGACCCAAAGAAAACCTGGGTTGGTTTCGCGCAGTATGCCAGCGTACTGTCTGATTCGGCTTTCCTCCAAATTGTGTTGCCCAACACATTTATATTCATGTTCGCCAGTGTCACCATTTCTCTGGTCATCGGCCTGGCATTGGCGGTAGTACTGAACCGCCCGTTTCGCGGGCAAAAACTGGTTCAGACGATATTGCTGTTGCCGCTAATGGTGGCGCCCGTGATCGCGGCCATTATGCTGCGCTGGATGTTTAACGATGAGTTCGGCATTGTCAATGTGGTGTTTGTAGCACTCGGTGGCGAAGCCCAGCCGTGGCTGGTTCAACGGTGGAGCGCTTTTTCCGCCATTGTGCTGACCGACATCTGGCTCTGGACGCCTTGGTTTACGTTGCTGCTCCTGGCCGGCCTGCAGAGTTTGCCAAAAGAGCCTTTCGAGGCCGCGGCGATCGACGGCACCACGGGATGGCGGGTATTCCGTCATCTTACTTTGCCGATGCTGCGACCGGTGATCGTCGTGTGCATCGCGATTCGTTTAATCGATGCGTTTCGAACCTTCGATACCGTCTGGGCGTTGACCGGGGGCGGTCCCGCGCGCCAGACCGAATTACTCAGTGTTTACGCTTATGAGAATGCCTTTGTATTTCTTGACTTTGCCAAGGGCTCGGCGGCGGCCATCATCGGCGCCCTGATCATTCTCGTCGTGGGGATAGTGCTCTTTCGCATTATTGCCTACACCCGGAAGGTTTCCTGATGAACACGCTGCGACAACGGTTCTTCGATTCCTTCGCGCCCGGCGCACGACGTATTTCCTTTGTCCTGGCACTGTCGGTGGTGTGCTTTCTATTTGCGTTTCCAGTGCTGTGGTTGATCCTGACTTCATTCCGACCGGAGTCGGGCGTGTATTACGTATACAGGGGACTGGACTTCACGCTAGGCAATTTCGTTCAGGTGTTCGCAAACGACCGTTTGGTCCAGGCGTTTATCAACAGCGCCATAATCGCCACGTTTGCGACCATTTTTTCCATTCTGGTGACGGTGTCAAGCGGCTATATGTTGTCGCGCTTTCGCGGGCCGATTGCCAGCGGCTGGTTCGGCGTCATTTACGCCTTGCGTACCGTGCCGTTCGTTACCTGGGTGTTGCCGCTTTATTTCGTCGAGCAACGCTTTGGCTTGTACGACAGCTACGTGGGGTTATTGTTGCCGCATATTGCCGTGCACATTTGCTTTTTTTCGTGGCTGATGAAAGGCTTTTTTGAC
>JANLID010000386.1 GCA_024654105.1 Gallionella sp.
AACGCGCCGCAAGGCGCGTTTCTCATGGGGACGGGGTATGAAACCTACTGAAATAGGCGCTAACGATGCGGTGTATAATTCGCATCCTTTTGCGCGGCCATGCCGCGCTTCACTTTATAAAGATTGCATGATAAAAAAATTCCTCAAACGCGTATTCCGTAAATCAGCAAAAGTCAGATCGTCAGGGAATGCGCAGGTGGTTCCGTTCGAATTGCATGGCGTGGCGCGCGAGCAGATCAGTTACGGCGCGCAGAAAGTCACAGACGGCCTGCACGCGGCGGGTTACCAGGCGTTCGTGGTCGGCGGCGCGGTGCGCGACCTCCTGCTGAATTGCATCCCCAAGGATTTCGATGTGGCGACCGACGCCACGCCGGAACAAGTGCGCCGCGTGTTCCGCCGTTCGCGTATCATCGGGCGGCGCTTCCAGATAGTGCATGTGATGTTCGGCGAGGAGGTGGTTGAAGTGTCCACCTTTCGCAGCTTGATCGAGGCCGAAGACGCGCAGACCGACGAGCATGGCCGCCTGCTGCGCGACAACCAGTTCGGCGACCAGGAGCAGGATGCGGCGCGCCGCGATTTCACCGCCAACGCGCTGTTTTATGATCCGGCCACGCAGGAAATTCACGATTACCACCATGGCTATGCCGATACCTGCAAGCGCCTGTTGCGCATGATCGGTGATCCCGCAACGCGTTATCGCGAAGATCCGGTGCGGATGCTGCGCGCGGTGCGCCTGTCCGCGAAGCTGGGTATGCGGATTGAGGCCGCGACCGCCGCGCCGATTGCACAGATGAAAGACCTGCTCGACAACGTGCCACAGGCGCGCTTGCTCGATGAAGTATTGAAAATGCTGTTGTCCGGCCATTCGGTGGAGTGCATCCAGAAACTGCGCAAGATGAACCTGCACCACGGCCTGCTGCCGCTGCTGGACGTGATCCTGGGGCAGCCGATGGGCGAGAAATTCGTCATGCTGGCGTTGCGCAATACCGACGAACGGATCAGTCATGACAAGACGGTTTCTCCCGCGTTCCTGTTTGCCGCGCTGTTGTGGCACGAGGTACTGGCGGCGTGGAATTTGCGCGTGCAACAGGGCGCCCGCCCGGTGGGCGCGATGCATGAAGCGATGGATGAAGTGCTCGGCAAGCAGAAGGCGCAACTCGCCATCCCGCACCGCCACGATGCGGTGATGAAGGAAATCTGGCTATTGCAGCAACGTTTCGAGCAGCGCGCCGGGCAGCGTCCGTTCCGCTTGCTGGAGCAGCCGCGTTTTCGTGCCGGGTTCGACTTTCTGCTGTTGCGTTGCACTAGCGGTGAAGTAGATCCGGAACTCGGGTTATGGTGGGATGAATTTCAGGATGCCAGCGCCGAACGGCGCGCGGAAATGTTGCAACCGGAGCAGACCGGAGACAAAAAACGCCGCCGCAAACCGCGCAGGAAACCGGAAGCTGTTGCAACGGACGAGCCGGCAGCATAATGGCGCACACCGCCTTCATCGGGCTGGGCAGCAACCTGGAGAATCCCGGTAAGCAATTGCAACGCGCCTTTGCCGAGCTTGACAGGTTGCCGGAAACGCACCTCGCCGCCCGTTCGTCGCTGTATCGCAGCGCGCCGCTGGGTTATCCGGATCAGCCGGAGTTCGTGAATGCAGTGGCGGAGATCGCGACGGCCATGACTCCGCAAGCCTTGCTGCAAGCCATGCTGAAAATCGAACACGAACATGGCCGCGAGCGCACCTTTCGCAATGCGCCGCGCACGCTGGATATGGACGTGTTGCTGTATGACGATATGCAACTGCATGAGCACGGTTTGACTATTCCGCACCCGCAGATGCA
>JANLID010000400.1 GCA_024654105.1 Gallionella sp.
GTACGAACCGATTCACGGCTCGGCGCCGGACATCGCCGGCAAAGGCATTGCGAATCCCCTGGCGACGATTCTTTCGGCGGCGATGATGCTGCGTTATACCCTCAACGAACCAAGCTTGGCGAACAGCATCGAGCGCGCGGTATCGAAGGTGCTCGATCAGGGATTGCGAACGGGCGACATCCACACGGAAGGCACGAAAAAGGTCGGCACCGCCGAGATGGGCAATGCCGTCGTGGCGGCGCTGGAGAAGTAAACGGATAATCTTGAACTTTCTGAGGAAGCATCAATGAAGCGGGTAGGTCTGGTAGGTTGGCGCGGCATGGTGGGCTCGGTGCTCATGGGCCGCATGCAGGAAGAACGCGACTTCGATCACATCGAACCGGTGTTCTTCACCACGTCGAACGTGGGCGGCAAGGGTCCGGATATCGGCAAGGACGTGCCCGCGCTCAAGGATGCGAAGAATATTAATGAACTGAAGGCGATGGACATCATCATCACCTGTCAGGGCGGCGAATATACTTCCGAAATTTTCCCCCAGCTGCGCGCCGCAGGCTGGAAAGGTTACTGGATTGACGCCGCTTCGGCGCTGCGCATGAACGATGACGCCGTTATCATTCTCGATCCGGTGAACCTCGGAGTTATCAAGGATGCGCTGACCAAAGGCGTGAAGAATTATATCGGCGGCAACTGCACGGTGTCGCTCATGCTCATGGCGCTCGGGGCGTTGTTCCAGAAAGGTTACGTGGAATGGATGAGTGCGATGACTTACCAGGCCGCCTCCGGCGCCGGCGCGAACAACATGCGCGAGCTGCTGAAGCAGATGGGCGTGGCCCATGCCTCGGTAAAGCCGCTGCTCGACAACCCTTCCTCGGCGATTCTCGACATTGACCGCCAGGTGGCTGAGACGATTCGTAGTTCCCAGTATCCGACCGAATTCTTCGGTGTTCCGCTCGCGGGCAGTCTCATTCCGTGGATCGACAAGGAACTGCCCAGCGGCCAGAGCCGTGAGGAGTGGAAGGGGCAGGCCGAGACCAACAAGATTCTCGGGCGCAGCGACAAACCGGTTCCCGTGGACGGCATCTGCGTGCGCATCGGCGCGATGCGCTGTCACAGTCAGGCGTTCACCATCAAGCTGACCAAGGACATCCCGCTCGATGAAATCGAGGGGATGATCAAAGCGTCCAACCAATGGGTCAGAGTGGTGCCGAATAAACGCGAGATCACCATGAAGGAACTCACGCCGGCGGCGGTGACCGGCACCTTGACCGTGCCGGTGGGACGCCTGCGCAAGCTTAATATGGGTAGCCAGTACCTGGGAGCCTTTACCGTGGGCGACCAGCTGTTGTGGGGTGCCGCGGAGCCGCTGCGCCGGATGTTGCGAATACTGCTGGAATTCAAGTAAATCCACGATTTCTTGCCACCCCCGTGGCCGCTCTGGTACGGGTATGTTGATGTCGACAATGACACCGACTATAAAAAAAGAAGGGGCAAATCACGCCAATTAGTGAGTCACGGGGTCTGAAATAGCATGGGTCGCCACATGAAAAAGACGCGTTTCTCAGGCTTATTCAGGGGCGAAAAGAAGATTTCCCGATCACGGAATATCTGGTAAAAAACCATCTGTACGCTATAGTTAGTTGAGATTTGTAAAGAGTTTTGCTATTTAATTACATAACTCCCGGTCTTATAAAGGTTTTAGGATAAGGAAGCCTGTTGAATACAAAAGGGGTGAAAAGGATGTCTCGGAACAGGAGGGGAATGGCGCTGGCATGGCGATGGATGATCGTGGGAATGATGGCGCTCTTTCCGATAACCAGTCATGCGCTGGCGCTTGGCAAGCTCAAGGTTTTCTCGGCGCTGAATGAACCACTCAATGCCGAGATCGAATTCACTTCCGCCACCGAAAAGGAATTTAAAGGCCTCACCGTCTCACTAGCCTCGCGCGCTGATTTCGATGCCGCGGGTGTCGATCGTCCCCCGCTTCTCTCTCAGATCAAATTCATCGTCGCGAAGCGGACAGGCGGCCGGTATTTTCTCGAACTTCGCACCGATCAACAACTGGATGAGCCGTTCCTGCATTTGCTTTTGCAGATCGAGTGGCCGGGGGGACGGTTGGTGCG
>JANLID010000404.1 GCA_024654105.1 Gallionella sp.
TGCGAAGTGTGCGTTCGTAGAAGAATCTGGGTTCGTCGGGGGGCGGCGGAAATACAATGACCGCAGCTTCCCGTTTCTGCGTTTCCCGTGATTCGGGTACCGCCATGCAGCCGCCCAGGGCAAGAGCGGCTGCGAGAATAAATACCAGGGATTGCTTTGTCATTTTCATTACTGTCAGGGCTTGCACGGGCGCAAGGATACATCAAAGGGAAAATCGTGCGCAACTGCGCGATGAATTACGGCGGATTTAACTCTGAATTGCCTAAGTCGGACAAGCTACGCTTTGCCCAACCTGCACAATGATCGCCCATCCCATTGTCAATGCTCAATAAACACAAGATTTTTGTCATGTTTTGAGCGCGCCGTCTAATGGACAATCCGGGTTTATACGATAATCAATTGGGCAGCAGTTTGCGGATCGCCTCCAGCGAAGCGCGCGCATGGTGTCGCGCCCCGGCATCGGACAAGTCGCCGAGTTCGCTCAGTTTGGCGATTTCCGTCCGCAGTTTGAGCATGCGCTGGCGCTTGGTGTGACGCCAGGCGAGCGCGAGATCCACTACTTTGTGCGGGGCATGTACCGCCGCATCCTCGCTAAAATCCAGCGCCTCGTCTTTACCCAGCAGTTCCCTGAGCGGTTTCACGATCGAATTGACATGGCGCATCCATACCCAACCCGCGATCCATAACATCAGGACATTGATCGCGACCAGACCGCTCAGACCGATCAGGGCGGTTTCCAGCAGTAGCGGATAAAGGTGCGGCTTGCCGGAAAAATGTACGCGATAAAGATTGGCCTCCACCACGTCGCCCATCTGCGAATACAGCACCCGTAGCGTGCCGGCGACCAGCAGGATCTCGATCATGACCAGCGCAATCAGCAGCCCTTTTTGTACCTCGTCGTCCACATAGACGATGCGGCGTTTGATGAAACTGGATTGAGGGATCGTGTTCATTTATCGTGACATTCAAAACAAAGTGAGGTGATGCTGCCGGCGGCGATTACCTTGCCGTGGTTCCTGGCATAACCCTCGTGGCACGATACGCAGCTCACCATGCCGTTCGGCAACGGGATTTTCTTCGGCAGCAGGGATGTCGGCCTGTAGCCGCCGTAACGTTCTGCCGCAGCATAACTGCGCCCGATGGGATGGTTTTGCGAACCATGGCGCAGAATCTGGTTGGAATCAACGTTGACGTCGCCCCTGTTGGCGTGGCATTCCATGCACTGGATCGAATAGGGGTCGAGGTTCTGCCAGTTTTGTGAGTCGGGTATGCCCAGATGTCCCAATTGCATCACGGAAGTGCCGCCATCGCGCATGTTGTCGAAGAACGCCCGGTCATGGCAGGCAAGGCACATATCGCGGCCGGTCGCCGTACCGCGCAGCTTGCCAGGCAAACCGCTATGCACCTCGTGACAGGTGCTGCAAGTGAGGTCGCCTTTCCAGTCGAGCGGATAGCCGGGCGGAATGATTTTGCCGGACGGCGGGGTAAAACCGCTGGGGTGGCTCATTTTCAAGGCATTGGCGTGACACCGGCCGCACAATTGCTCCTGGCTTGCGATCAGCATCGCGGCATTGTTGGCAGCGGTATTGATACCCGCCAAGTGGCAGCTCCCGCAGGGCTCATTAAGGGGATGCAGGCCGGGCCGGGATTCTTGGGCGTACAGCCAGGCGCCGAAGCCCAATACCGCCAGCGCGACGAATGCGGCGGCGCCGGGTTTATAGGCGCGTTGCACGGTCCAGCTCTTTCAGTTGCGCGATTGCGGCGGCGGGGTTTTGTTGCGAGTCGATCTGCGCCAGCGCAGTTTCGGTTGCGGCGCGCATGGCGTCGTAGTGTGCTTGCAACTTGGCGATGCTGCGCTGGATTTGCCGCTCTTCCTGTTTGAGGTGGTCGGACTTGCGTGTCGGCGCCGGTGTGATCGGCCCATGCTCGATGAAAGCTTCGAGGTTGCGTGCAAAGCGATATAAAGGGCCGGCAATATGGAAGCTGGTGCGATGTGAGATCAGCCAGGTAACGATACCGGAGAACAACACCAGAAACAGGCCGGCGATCAATAACGCGGGGGCGAGATACTGCCGGTTCAGGTTATGGGAACGGGTGATTGCACTGTACCCGGTACCGGAATCGTCGGTGATGAAAGCCAGCACCAGCAGTATGCCGAGGCAAGAGACCGCGCTGACGATCAGCGTTATTTTGGAAACGAGGCGCAGGCGCAGCAAAAAATACGTTTCGTTCCTTGAGGTTTGATCGTGTGCCATGCTATTTCGCAGTACCCCGGCCGGTTTGGAAGTGCCTCGCTTGGTCTGGCATAATCTTTACAAATTATGTATAACCCCGCGAATTCTGTCCGCAGTAGAACTCATCCGGCATTTTTTTGTCAAATCCTTACTATAAATCGGCATTCGTGCAGTTCGTATGGGCGGGTTAGCGTAGTAATCGGCCCGTTGCCGCAAATTGCCCTGAAGTCGCTCAAGACAGTTTATTGCAAAACAATCATTTATACATAGCGTCATAAATCTACTGCGCGATTCTGGAACGGGGTCGGGCGGTGCTCGCGCTCCTCACGTACTGTTGTGTATGCTCCGGGCGCTGCGCTCCGGCCTCCCCCACCCGGGTGTGCCCCGAGAGCTCATGCGAGTACGCCTGAATTTGCCGTGGCATCGTTAGATTTGCCGTGGCATCGTTTGCCATGATACCATTTTCGCTTTCGATAAATCGTTGCGCCAGTGGCGCAGCGGATAGTCCCTGCCGAA
>JANLID010000012.1 GCA_024654105.1 Gallionella sp.
GAGTGATTTCCGCATAATAGGTTATCAGGATGCCGCACAATTTCTGAAAACGCTGGAAAAAGTCGGCCTTTAACGTTCTTTGTTTATCTTTGCAAAAAAAGTAGACAATTCACCCTAACTTGCGGCAAACTTCGCGCATGAAAAATATCCTGGTGTTGCACGGCCCCAACCTGAACCTGCTCGGCAACCGCGAGCCCGGGGTGTATGGGCACGTTACATTAGACGAAATTAACGCACGTTTAATGACATTAGCCGGCACGAATGGCGCAAACCTGTTTTGCTTTCAGAGTAACTCAGAGGCCGCGCTGGTGGAGCGGGTACAGCAGGCACGCGCCGACGGCACCCAGTTCATCGTCATCAATCCGGCGGCGTTCACTCATACCAGCGTAGCCTTGCGCGACGCGCTGGCGGCAGTCGCCATTCCGTTCATCGAAGTGCATCTCTCCAATGTATTTGCGCGCGAAGCGTTCCGCAAGGAATCGTTTTTCTCTGATCTCGCTGTTGGCGTGATCAGTGGTCTGGGCGCAGCGGGTTATGAATCAGCAGTGCAATATGCACTGCATAATAAAAACTAGAGTTTCGAGGAGGGCATCATGGATTTACGCAAGCTCAAGACACTGATTGAGCTGGTGGAAGGTTCCGGCATTGCCGAACTGGAAATCAGCGAAGGCGAAGAACGCGTGCGCATCACCCGCACCGCCGCCGCCCAGCAGCTATATGCGCCGGCTCCGCCACCCGCCGCCGCACCTGTCGCGCCGCCTGCCGCTCCGGCAGCGGAGCCCGCCAAACCCGCCGCACCCGAAGGCCATGTGGTGAAATCGCCGATGGTCGGCACCTTCTATCGCTCCGCCTCGCCGGGCTCCAAGGCCTTTGTGGATGTGGGTCAATCCGTGAACAGCGGCGATACCCTGTGCATCATCGAAGCGATGAAGCTGCTCAACGAAATCGACGCGGATCAGGCCGGGGTCATCAAGGCCATATTGGTTGAAAATGGACAGCCGGTGGAGTTTGGCCAGCCCTTGTTTGTAATTGGGTAATAAAGTGAAACGTGAAACGTGAAAAGTGAAACGTAATCCTTCCGGCAGGGAGGGGCGCGCTGGAAGCGCGGAGTGGGTATCATCTTTCACGTTTCACCTTTCACGCAAAAGGTGAAGCAATGTTTGAAAAAATTCTGATTGCAAACCGCGGTGACCAGCCGCCGGCAGGCGGCGCAGCGGCGCAGCCAAATTGCGTAGTGGCTGAAAGCCGCGAAGGCGGTTTCACCACGGAGACAGTGCATGTTTGAGAAAATATTAATTGCAAACCGGGGTGAAATCGCCTTGCGTATCCAGCGCGCCTGCCGCGAACTGGGCATTAAAACCGTTGTGGTGCATTCCGAAGCGGACGCCGAGGCCAAGTATGTAAAGCTGGCCGATGAATCGGTTTGCATCGGCCCGGCACCTTCTTCGCTGAGCTACCTGAACATCCCCGCCATCATCAGCGCGGCGGAAGTCACCGATGCGCAAGCCATCCATCCCGGCTACGGTTTCCTGTCGGAAAACGCCGATTTTTCCGAGCGCGTCGAAAAATGCGGCTTCGTATTCATCGGTCCGCGCGCCGAAACCATCCGTCTGATGGGCGACAAGGTTTCCGCCAAGGCAGCGATGAAAAAAGCCGGCGTGCCGTGCGTGCCGGGCGTGGCCGGCGCGTTGCCCGACAACTCGGCCGAGATCATCAAGATCGCGCGCAGCATCGGCTATCCGGTCATTATCAAGGCAGCGGGCGGTGGCGGCGGGCGCGGCATGCGCGCGGTACACACCGAAGCGGCGTTGCTGAATGCGGTAACCATGACCAAAACCGAGGCGCAGGCCGCTTTCAATAATCCGATGGTGTACATCGAGAAATTTCTGGAGAACCCGCGCCACATCGAATTCCAGGTGCTGTCCGACCAGCACGGTAACGCGGTTTATCTGGGCGAGCGCGATTGCTCGATGCAGCGCCGCCATCAAAAGATCATCGAGGAGGCGCCTGCGCCGTCGCTCAATCTGCGCCTGCGCAACAAGATCGGCGAGCGCTGCGCCGAGGCCTGCCGCAAAATCGGCTACCGCGGCGCGGGAACATTCGAATTCCTGTATGAGAACGGCGAATTTTTCTTCATTGAAATGAATACCCGCGTGCAAGTGGAGCATCCCGTCACCGAAATGATTACCGGCATCGACATCGTGCAGCAGCAAATCCGCATTGCCGCCGGGGAAAAACTGCCGTTCAGGCAGCGCGACATTCAATTCAGGGGACATGCCATCGAATGCCGCATCAACGCTGAACACCCTTACAAATTTACCCCTTCACCGGGACGCATCACCACCTGGCACATGCCGGGCGGCCCCGGGATACGTGTTGATTCGCATGTGTATGCCAACTACTTTGTGCCGCCGCATTACGATTCAATGATCGGCAAAATCATCGCCTACGGCGACACCCGTGAGCAAGCCATGGCGCGGATGCGCACCGCCTTGTCGGAAATGGCAGTGGAAGGCATCGACACCAACATCGCGCTGCATCGCGAGTTGCTGCAGGATGCCGCCTTCATGCGTGGCGCCACCAATATTCATTACTTGGAAGAGCGGCTGGCCGAACGCACTAAAGGTAAGTAATGCCGTGGCTTACCCTGATGGTTGACTCCGACGCCGAGCACGCCGAAGCGCTGAGCGAAGCGTTGCTGGAACTTGGCGCGCTGTCGGTGGACCTGCTGGATGCCGATGCCGGCACGCCGGACGAGCAGGCGATTTTTGGTGAGCCCGGCGAAGCGCCGCCGGGCGTGTGGCAGCACAACCGCGTCAGCGCATTATTCGACGCCGACCGGGATGTGCCGGCAATTCTGCGCAAAGCCGCCAGCAACATTGGCCTCGAACAACCCCCCAAATACCGCATCGAGACGCTGGCCGACAATGACTGGGTGCGCCTTACCCAATCGCAGTTCGAGCCGATCCGGATTTCGGCGCGGCTGTGGATTGTGCCGACTTGGCATGTTCCAAGTGATCACAATGCCGTCAATATCGTGCTCGACCCCGGCCTGGCGTTCGGCACCGGCAGCCACCCCACCACGCGGCTGTGCCTGCGCTGGCTGGACATCAACTTGCAAGGCGGCGAAAGCGTGCTGGATTACGGCTGTGGTTCCGGCATCCTCGCCATCGCCGCAATCAAGCTGGGGGCTGCACGCGCCGCCGGGGTTGATGTAGACTCGCAGGCAGTGACCGCCAGCCGCGACAATGCCGCCGCAAACCGGGTCGGGAGCGTACAGTTCTACCAACCCGACAATGCACCGCAAGGCAGTTCCGAAGAACTTTTGGCCGGGCACCCGTATGATCTGGTGGTGGCGAACATTTTGACCAACCCGCTGCGCATGCTCGCCCCGTTGCTGGCGAATGCGACGCGGCAAGGCGGGCAGATCGTGCTGTCCGGCATCCTCGAGGAACAGGCGCAAGACGTGATGAATATCTACCGGCAATGGTTCGACCTGAATGCCCCGGTTTTCGAAGAGGGCTGGGCATGCCTGTCCGGACGGAAGCGTTAAATGGCATCGCCCCGAATTGAGCGAGCGGGATGAAGCACAAGGAGCCGCGCATAACCAGCGACTTGACCGCTTGCGGTCTTAGTCGAATGGCTAGGAGTTATATCAGTGAGCGACGAGATATATCAAAAAGATAAGCGAGGAGCCGAACGACAACGAAGTTGCGGTGAAGGCTCATATCGGCGCAGCCGATGTGAAACCGCAAAGCGGTGGCCGAAACCAACACGCGACGCAGTGATTCGCTCGCGCAGCCAATTCGGGGCGATGCCATGAGCGGAACGACCCTCTGCCCGCACTGTAACACGCGTTTCAAAATCGCCGAGGCGCAACTGGAAGCGCATCACGGCATGGTGCGCTGCGGGCATTGCCTGCAAGCCTTCGACGCCCGTCCCGGTTTTATCCCCGACCAGCCCAGCCCTCAGCTTGAACTGCCGATACTGAGCGAGCCGGCGTCCCTCGCCGAACTTGCCGATGAATCACCGGCAGCACTGACTGCATTCGAGAATGAGCTTCCGGATACTGCATACAACGGAACGCTGGATTATGTTGAGATGGCCGCTGCGGCACAAAATGAAATGCCGCCGGACGCGCTGTTGCTACCTGAAACAGCATCGTTGCAGCCGATGACACTGGCCGAGCAAGTTGCCATCGTGCAGGATGAGGATGACAGCGAACCCCGCCCGGAACGGCGCACCTGGCCTTGGGCGATTGCCGCCTTTTTGCTGCTGCTGGTATCGATCGCACAGGCCGCCTACTTCTTCCGCGTCGACCTCGCCGCGCACTTGCCCGGTTTGAAACCCGCACTGATCAGCTATTGCCAGATGCTCAAATGCACTGTGCCGCTGCCGCAAAATACCGATCTGATGAGCATCGAATCCTCCAATCTCGAAGCCGACCCCACACACGAAAACCAGATTGCCCTGAATCTCCTGTTGCGCAACCGCGCACCATACTCACAAGCCTTTCCCAATCTGGAACTCACGCTCAACGATACGCAGGACAAGCCGCTGGCGCGACGCATGTTTCGTCCGGCAGATTACCTGCCGCCGCTTGAGAGCGAAGAATTCGGCCTGCTGCCACACCACGAAATCAGCGTCAGGTTATATCTTGATACTACCGACCTCAGGCCGACCGGCTACCGCCTGGCATTGCTTTATCCTTCGCCGTAGAGAACGGTTATTGAGCCGCGCCGCGCTTGCCGATCCGCGTTTCTTTGCCCGCCAGCAGATTCTGAATGTTGCCTTTATGCCGCCAGATCAGCAGTAGTGACATGAGTGCGGATGCCAGCGCCCATTCATGCGGCAAGCCCAGCACCATCGCATAGATTGGCGCGCCGGCGGCGGCAGTCAAGGCCGCCAGCGACGACAGGCGGAACAACGCCGCCACCAGCAGCCAGGTTGCCAGCGCGCCCAATCCTACCCAGATATTCAATGCCAGCAACACGCCCAGCGCCGTCGCGACCCCCTTGCCGCCCTTGAAGCGCAGGAACAACGGAAACAGGTGGCCAAAAAATACCGCCAGCGAAACCAGCGCAACCAGTGTCAGATAAGCTTCATCATGCGGCGCGAAACGTATCGCCAGCCATACCGCCAGCCAACCCTTCGCTGCATCGCCCAGCAACGTCAGTGCCGCCGCCGTTTTCTTGCCGCTACGCAACACATTGGTTGCGCCCGGGTTATGCGAGCCGTAAGTGCGTGGGTCGGGCAAGCGGAACAATTTACTCATCAACACCGCGAACGAAACCGAGCCGAGCAAATAGGCGCATACGACAAAAAATAGTGTCAACATTTCGAGTACCTTAAAATGCGAGCGGCGGATTTTACGTCATTCTCAATTGACTCAGGCAAATGAAGCGTGCAAAAAATCACCCAATCGCGTGCCGCGCAACCCATTGATTGCTGCTGTGCTATTCAAGAATGCGGGCGCGCATGGCAGGACTGAAAAGGCCAAACGACGCAAAAAAAAGATGACGGTCAGGGAATTGGCGTCCTCGACTGGAATCGAACCAGTAATTGACCCTTAGGAGGGGCCGGTTATATCCATTTAACTACGAGGACAGCGGATCGCATTCTAGCGGAAATGCGCCGCAATCAAAACCTCGCTGCTGGTATCATGCGCGCCCTCAAGGAAATTGCCGAAGGCACTTTCGGAAAAAAATAGTTTTCAGATCATGCCATTTATTACACTAGACAAGGCCTGCCTTGCATTCGGGCATGTCGCATTGCTTGATCACGCCGATTTCCAGCTCGACGAGGGCGAGCGCGTCGGGCTGATCGGGCGCAATGGCGGCGGCAAGTCGAGCATGATGCGCGTGCTGGCCGGGCAGGCCAATCTTGATGACGGGCTGGTGTGGCGTGCGCCCACTGCGCGCATCTGTCATGTCAGCCAGGAGCCGGTGCTGGATGCCGACGATTCGGTGTTTGATGCCGTGGCCAAAGGCGTGGGTGCGATGCGGAAATTGTTGCACGACTACCATCATGTGTCGCATCAAATTTCCGAACCGGATGCAAACGTGGAGGTGCTGCTGGAAGAAATGCAGCTGTTGCAGACGCGGCTCGAAGCGCAGGATGGCTGGTCGGTGCAGGCGCGTATTGAGACCGCAATCTCCAAACTGGAACTGGATGCCGACAAGCGCGTCGGCGATCTGTCCGGCGGGCAGCGCAAGCGTGTGGCGTTGGCACAGGCTCTGGTAGCCGGGCCGGATGTGCTGATTCTCGACGAGCCGACCAACCATCTGGATTTTGCCTCCATCGAATGGCTGGAAGGTCTGCTCAACGACTTCAAGGGTGCGGTGTTGTTTGTCACGCATGACCGGCGTTTTCTGGATAACGTCGCCACGCGCATCGTCGAACTGGATCGCGGCAAGCTGGCAAGCTTCCCCGGCAATTTTTCCGCCTATCAGAAAATCAAGGAGCGCATGCTGGCGGACGAGGCGGTGGTGAACGCCAAGTTCGACAAAGTGCTGGCACAGGAAGAAGTGTGGATACGCCAGGGAGTCAAGGCACGCCGCACGCGCAACGAAGGACGCGTGTTGCGTCTGGAGCAATTGCGCCGCGACCGTGCCGCGCGCCGTGAAAAACTCGGCAAGGTCGAGATGAGCGTGGATACCGGCGAGCGTTCCGGCAAGCTGGTCGCAGAGCTTTCCAACGTCAGCAAAGCGTATGGCGGGCGCAAGATCATCAAGGATTTTTCCTGCCGCATCCAGCGCGGCGACAAGATCGGCCTGCTCGGGCCGAACGGCTCGGGCAAGAGCACGCTGCTCAAGATCATACTCGGCGAGTTGCAGCCGGACAGCGGGCAGGTGAAGCTGGGCACCAAGATTTCGGTGGCCTATTTCGACCAGTTGCGCGAACAGCTCGATGACGAAGCGACGCTGGCCGACACCATCAGCCAGGGCTCGGATTTCGTCGAGATTGGCGGGCAGAAGAAGCACGTCATCAGCTATCTCGGCGATTTCCTGTTTCCGCCGGAGCGCGCCCGTTCGCCGGTCAAAAGTTGTTCCGGCGGCGAACGCAATCGCCTGTTGCTGGCGCGGCTGTTCACCCAGCCCGCCAATGTGCTGGTGCTCGACGAGCCGACTAACGACCTGGACATCGAGACGCTGGAGCTGCTAGAGGAATTGCTGGCGCAATACGACGGCACTTTATTCCTGGTCAGCCATGACCGCGCGTTTCTCGATAATGTCGTGACGCAGGTGATCGCGCTCGAGGGTGACGGCAAGCTGATCGAATACGCCGGCGGCTACGAGGACTGGGTGCGGGTAAAAAAATATCAGGCGACCGTTGCAGCCGCCAAACCTGACGCTCCCATGCCGCCGCGCGCGACTGTCGCCACGGTCGAAAAAGCGAAACCTGCCAGCAAACTCAACTACAAGGAAACACGCGAGCTGGAAGAATTGCCCAAGCGCATCGAGGCATTGGAGTGCGAGCAGGTCGATATCGCCGCGCATCTCGCCGATGGCGCGCTATATCGCAGCGATGCCAGGCGCGCCAGGCAACTGCAAGCACGCAGCGAGGAAATCGAGGCGGAAATATCGGCGGCGTTGGCGCGTTGGGAAATGCTGGAGAAAAAAAGTAGCGGGCAATAATGGTTGCCGGCTGGTATCGCGTCTTGGAATTAACGGAACATTTTCAAATGCCTGTAACCCGTAGGGCGGAAAAGCATAGCGCCTTCCGCCGTATGTTTTTTCATTCGGCGGATAACGCCTTCGGCTCATCCGCCCTACGAGATTGGCTCACCATTATGTTTCGCAATTAACATGTCAATGCACTAAGTTGCGCCTTCGTTCTTGCCGGGAATCTGCAGCGCTCGCGGCTATCGCCATTGCCGCCTGGATAAGTCCAAATTTGACGGGTGCGTGAAACGTACCCTACGAATTATCGCCTGATATGGAATTGGAATGAGCTGTTGTCAGCGCGGCAACTCCTGCCGCCGCGATTTGCCCGTCCTGGAACGAGCGTACGCCGCTGATGCCCAGACCACCCACGATAATTCCTTCGATCTCCAGTGGGACGCCGCCTTCGGCAGGAATTACGCCGGGCAGGGCAAGATGGATCAGCCGGCCGCTCAGCACGGCATCTTCGGAGATCTTGGTTGGACGCTGAAACGCGACAGCGGCATGGGCTTTCTGTATCGCTGTTTCGACGCTGCCAAACTGGGTGTCGTGGCCGCGTTGCAGGTAGAGCAGGTTGGCCACCGTCATCCACTGCGGCGATGACCACGCGCCAGCCATTGCGTTGTGCCTCGGCTTCGGCCGCCGCCGCGACGCGTTTGACGTCTTCGAGCGTGAGCAGAGGCCTGCTTGCCATCGCTAGCCGCCCAGCGCGGCAAAAATCTGGTCGCGAATATGCTCGACACCGCCTACGCCCGGAATGTTCACGCATTTCGGCGCGTTTGTACCGCCGGATTTTGCCCAGGTGGTGTAGTAATCAACCAGCGGTTTAGTTTGCTCGTGGTAGACATTAAGGCGCTTGATGACGGTGTTTTCGACATCGTCCGGACGCTGCACCAGATCCTCGCCGGTGATGTCGTCCTTGCCCGCTACTTTCGGTGGATTGAACATTGTATGATAAGTGCGGCCGGAAGCCGGATGCACGCGCCGGCCGCTCATGCGCTTGATGATCTCGCTGTCGTCCACTTCGATTTCCACCACATAGTCAATGTGAATGCCCGCATCCTTCATCGCCTGCGCTTGCGGGATGGTGCGCGGAAAGCCGTCGAACAGGAAGCCGTTGGCGCAGTCCGCTTCCTTGATGCGCTCCTTCACCAGATCGATGATGATGTCGTCGGAAATCAAATTACCCGCATCCATCACCTTTTTTGCCACGATACCTAGCGGTGTGCCGGCCTTGACTGCTGCACGCAACATATCGCCGGTGGAGATCTGCGGGATGTTGAATTTTTCCTTGATGTAATTGGCCTGGGTACCTTTTCCTGCGCCCGGTGCGCCTAACAGTATCAGTCTCATGGTTGTTTCTCCTCTCGTTGTAATTTTATAGGGCAGGGAAGGGGGAAGAGGTAAGGGGGAAGGGTAAATGCGTTCCTACCCACGACCCGTGAAAATGGAGGGTTTTCACCCTTCACCCTTCTCTCTTCCCAAATAATGCTCTCGCCACGTGCAAATCTTGCTCCGTATCCACGCCGACTGGCGGAGCCTGGTCAGCGATGACCACGCCAATTTTGTACCCATAATACAATGCGCGCAATTGTTCCAATGCTTCAAAGCGTTCTATCGTTGCCGGGGCGAGCTGCCCGTAAGCGCGCAGGAAGCTGGCGCGGTAAGCGTAGATGCCGATGTGGCGTAGCACCGGTAAATCTGCGGGTAGCTCCCCCCTTCTAACTTCCCCCCGGAGGGAGGAAGGACAATCGTCTCGCCCTTCGGACGAGGACAAAACCCTAAACGCATCGCGCGGCCAGGGGATCGGTGCGCGGCTGAAATACAGCGCGTTGCCATGCTGATCGAGCACCGTCTTGACGATGTTCGGGTTGCGCAGCGACGCTTCATCGTGAAGCGCATGGCAGGCGGTGGCAATCGCGCATTCCGGGTGGTTGTGCAGATGTTCGGCGACGGCGCGAATCAGTTCGGGTGGCATCAGCGGCTCGTCGCCCTGCACATTCACCACGATGGTATCGTCCGGCCAGCCCTGTTGTTCCACCACTTCGGCGATGCGATCCGTGCCGCTGGTGTGGCTATCCCTGGTCAGACATGCCTTGAAGCCGTGCTCGTGCACGGCATTAGCAATCGCATGATGGTCGGTGGCGATCCAGATTTGCTGTGCCCCGCTTTTTGCCGCCTGTTCGGCGACCCGCACCACCATCGGTTTTCCGGCAATCGGCAACAGGGGTTTGCCATGCAATCGGGTCGAGGCATGGCGGGCAGGGATCACCACATGAAAATCTGTCATCGAAGCGCTTCGGCTTCTTCCACTGTGAGCTTGCGCGCCTCGTCGGCGAGCATCACCGGAATGTCGTCTTCGATGCGGAAAGCCAGCCGGTCGGCTTTGCAGATCAGCTCTTTTTCGGCCTTCCGGTAGACCAGCGGGGATTTGCATAACGGACAAACGAGGATATCAAGCAGTTTCGGATCCATGATGAGCTATCTTTCGCAGAATGTGGTCGGTCAGGGCTGGGTCGATCTGGGCTTCCACGCGCAACACCCAATATCGCTTGTCAGCGAATGCGTTGCATTTTACCGCATCTTTTTCGGTGAGGAGTATTGCATCGCAATCCGCAAAGGACAGGTCGGCTGCGCGGTAAGGGTGATGGTCGGGGAAAGCGTGTTCGGCAGCATTCAGCCCCAGTGACGTGAGGTGGCGAAAATAGCGCTGCGGATGCCCGATGCCGGCCACGGCGTGGCAGCGCAGTTTGCACAGTTCGGCGGCGGTGGCGGTCTTGCCGGGGTCGAGCAGGCTATAAAAAATTTCTCCCGACAGGCGCATGGCGTATTGGCCTGTTGATGCTTCGCCGCCGTTCACCACTATGGCATCCACCGTTTGCAGGCGCGAAACCGGTTCGCGCAGCGGCCCGGCGGGCAGCATGAAACCATTGCCGAAACCGCGCGTGCCATCGATGACCGCGATTTCCACATCGCGTTGCAAACGATAATGCTGCAGGCCGTCGTCGCATAGCACGACATTGCATTGGGGATGGGCTTGCAGGGCGGCTTGCGCAACGGCGACGCGGTCTTTGCCTATCCAGACCGGGCAGAGGTTGCGCCGCGCCATCAGCAACGGTTCGTCACCCACCTGCTGCGCATTGCTGTTTGCCGCAACGTGTTGCGGTTGTTGCGCACTGCCGCCGTGGCCGCGGCTGACGATGAGCGGATGTCGGCCGCATTGAATCAGTTGCTGTGCCAAAGCGAGGGTGAGCGGGGTTTTGCCGGTTCCGCCGGCACTGATGTTGCCGACCACGATGACCGGCACAGCCAATTTCGTGCCGGACAGGATGCGACCGCGATACAGCGTCCGGCGCAACACCACCAGTGCGCGGAACAGCCCGCTAAGCGGAAGCAGGAGCAGATGCAGCGGGGTGATGCGATACCAGTGGTATTGCAGGTCGAACATCCTTATCTGGGGGCGTTCTGCGTGGTGAAAGTGATATGCCCATATCCTGCCAGCCGCGCCGCTTCCATCACGTTGATCACCGATTGGTGCGGCGCCTTGGCGTCGGCATTGATGACGATGGTGGGGTCGGCCTGGTCGCCCGCAGCCTTTTTCAGGGAGGCTGCCAGCGCTTCCACGCCGGAATAGGACAGTCCCTGATTATTGATGGCGTAGTGCTCCGAGGCATCCACTGCGACGTTGATTGGCTGAGCCTGCTCCACGTCGGCCTCGCCGCCGGCCTGCGGCAGGTTGATCTGCAATTCGGAAAATTTGGCGTAACTGGTGGTCACCATCATAAAAATCAGGATCACCAGCAGCACGTCGATCATCGGAATCAGGTTGATTTCCGGTTCCTCGCGAGGGCGTCCGCGGCGGAAATTCATCATTTCGTCCGGGTGCCGTGCACAATCTCGACCAGCTTGATGGCACGCTGCTCCATCTCAATGGTCAGGCTATCAATCTGGGCGCGGAAATGCCGGTAGAAAATCATGCTGGGAATTGCCACAATCAGGCCAAAAGCGGTGTTGTATAACGCCACCGAGATGCCGTGGGCGAGTACCGCCGGGCTATTACCTACCGAAGTTTGCGCGCCGAAAATTTCAATCATGCCCACCACCGTGCCGAACAGCCCCAGCAATGGACTAATCGAGGCGATTGTGCCCAGTGTGGTGAGGAAGCGTTCCAGGTTATGGGCGACCGCGCGCCCGGCTTCCTCGATGGATTCTTTCATCACCTCGGGCGGACTCTTGATGTTCTTCAGCCCGGCGGCGAAAATGCACCCCAGCGGCGAACTGTCGGCAAGCCGTGTCAGCATGCTGTCGCTGACACCGCGTTGTTTCAGTTCCTTGATAACCTCATCCAGCAAGGCGGGGGGAGATACGCGATTGGTGCGCAGGAAGATCAAACGTTCAATAATCAACCCGAGAGCGATAACCGAAGCCAGAATCAAAAACCAGATCGGCCAGCCAGCCGCTTCTATAATTGCAAACACGTGGATTCTCCGGATATGCTTAAATTGAAAAGGGTTCCCGATAAATCTCTGTATATCTCTGTAGATGTGATCATGATTCGTCTGGAGATTCCGAGGGCGCAACTGTAGCGTGTCGTACCGAGTTGAGCAACATTTCTCAGGGCTTACTTCAGCTATATTTTGCTAACCTGCCATTTGAAAAGAGTATTTCCGTTTACCCACAAAATCTGTGGATAACTTTGTGGATGATTGCCAATCATTATCCTTTAACTTGGCGTTGTATAAGGATTTTTCTTACTTTGCCTATTTTTTGCATTGTGAAAATTTCAATTAAAAACAATTGGTTATCGTAAGTTGAAGGTTTTGTTGCAGGGTGATGCGGCAAAAATGGCGAATTTTCTTGATTTGTGAATTATTTTGAATTGTCAATATGTCTTTCGGCCTATTTTTTGAAGAAAAAAACCGCGTATTGCGTGTCGCGGAACTCAACTTTGCAATCAAGCAGTTGCTGGAAAACAATGTCCCGCTGCTATGGGTACGCGGGGAAATTTCCAATTTGGTAAAGGCTGCTTCCGGCCATTTTTATTTCTCGCTGAAAGATGATCAGGCGCAGGTGCGCTGCGTGATGTTCCGGCGCAGGAATCAGTTGTTGAGCGATTCAGTTGCCAATGGTCAGCAGGTGGAAGTGCTGGCTGTCGTCACGTTGTATGAGCAGCGCGGCGATTTTCAGTTGACTGTCGAGCAGGTCCGGCCAGCGGGGTTGGGCGTGTTATACGAACGTTTCGCGCAACTTAAATCGAAACTGGAAAGCGAGGGGCTGTTTGATACGGCGAGTAAACGCCCGCTACCGTCCTATCCCAGGCGAATCGGCATAGTCACGTCTTTACAGGCCGCCGCGTTACGCGACGTACTGACCACCTTGCGGTTGCGCCTGCCGGGCGCGCCGGTGGTGCTGTATCCGGCCCCGGTGCAGGGTGCTGGCAGCGCGGAACAGATCGCGGCCGCGATTCGCACCGCCAGCCAGCGTGCGGAATGCGACGTGCTGATCGTCTGCCGCGGCGGCGGCAGCATCGAAGACCTGTGGGCGTTCAACGAAGAGGTCGTGGCGCGTGCCATCACTGCCAGCGCCATTCCCGTCATCAGCGGCATCGGTCACGAGACCGATTTTACCATTGCCGACTTCGTTGCCGATGAGCGCGCCCCGACGCCGACTGCGGCGGCGCAGCGCGCCGTGCCGGACCGTTACGCGCTGCTGCGCACCCTGCGTGACCTTGTCCAACATCTGCGGCGCGCGCAACGCAACCGATTGCGAAATGTCATGCAAACGGTGGACTATCTGCAACGCCGGCTGGTGCATCCCGCGCAACAGTTGCAACGTCAGGCACAACAACTGGAACAATTGCGGCAACGCATGCAGCGTGCCTATGTTTATCGCAAACAGCATCAGAATTGGCAATGGCAATTGCTGGCGCAGCGGCTGCGTGCCGTGAGTGGCGATTTCGCCCGCCTGCAAGACCGGCAAGCCAGCCTCGCGGCGCGTCTGGCCAACGCGATGCGCGCAGCGCATGCGCAACATGCCGCACAGATGGAAAACATCGCGCAGCACCTTGTGTTGCTCGATCCCAGGCAAGTGCTGGCGCGCGGCTACAGCATGGTGCAAGATGCCAATGGATGTGTGATGTCTGATGCAAGCGGTTTGGTTGTCGGCGCAGAGCTGCGCATCACCTTTGCGCAAGGCTGGGCGCGTACCGAAGTGAAAGAAGCGGGAGAAAAATGAAAATAGCGCTGGGTGCGATCACGTGTCCGGGCAATTTTATCCGTTGTTGAATCCGCATCTGCGGACAGATCTTCATTCATTCAGCAATGCCATAAACTGTTGCTCATCCAGCACCGCTACACCCAGCTCATGTGCCTTGCCCAACTTGCTGCCTGCTTCCGCGCCCGCCACCACATAGTCGGTCTTTTTCGAGACACTGCCACTGACCTTGGCGCCCAGCGCTTCCAGTTTTTCCC
>JANLID010000016.1 GCA_024654105.1 Gallionella sp.
TCCATGTCCTGCAGCGGCAGTCCGGCGCGAGCGATCATGCCGTGTCCATCACCGGTGCAGATGTGCGCCGAGGTGCAGGAAAAGTAGGTGCGCCCATAGCCGCCTGTCGCCAGGATCACCATGTGCGCCTGGAAGCGGTGCAGGGTGCCCGTGTTCATGTCCCAGGCGAGCAAGCCACGGCAGATCCCTTCGCTGTCCATGATCAGGTCCAGGGCGAAATACTCCACATAGAACTCCGCCTGATACTTCAGCGCCTGCTGGTACATGGTATGGAGCATGGCGTGTCCGGTGCGGTCGGCTGCCGCGCAGGCTCTGGGCACGGGTTTTTCACCGAAATTGCTCATGTGGCCGCCGAAGGGCCGCTGGTAGATATGCCCATCGTCGGTACGGGAAAAGGGCAGACCCGCGTGTTCAAGTTCGTACACGGCCTTTGGCGCTTCCCGGCACATGTATTCGATGGCGTCCTGATCCCCCAGCCAGTCGGCGCCTTTGACCGTGTCATACATATGCCACTGCCAGGTATCTTTATCCATATTGCCCAGCGATGCGGCGATGCCCCCCTGGGCCGCCACCGTGTGGCTGCGGGTGGGAAATACTTTGCTGATGCAGGCGGTGCGCAAGCCCTGCTCGGCCATGCCGTAGGTTGCCCGCAGTCCGGCGCCGCCGGCGCCCAGCACTACCACATCGTATTGGTGCTCAACAATCTTGTACGCTTGGCTCATTCTATTTTCAGCCTCCAAATGCCAGTTTCAGGAGGGCGAAAACTCCTGCAAACCCTAGGAATACGGCTGCAAAACCAGCCGCAATACGTGAAACCAATTGCAGCCAGCGCGCCTGAATATAATCTTCAAAAACGGCCTGCAGACCCAGATTGGCGTGATAGAGCGCCGTGACAAGAAATAGACTGAGCACCACACCGTGAAAAGGGGAATTCATCCAGGCCAAGACATGAGCGCGATCCTGTCCGGCCAGGGCGATAATGGACACCACGAACCAAAATACCAGTGGCACCAGGGCGATGGACGTCAGACGTTGCATCCACCAGTGGCCCAGTCCGTCCTTCGCTGAGCCCAGTCCTCGAGCGATAGCAAGTGGATTCCGATATTTCATATGCCACCTCCTGGAAAACCACCGCCGAGAATCCATGCGAGCAAGGTCAGAACGATTGTGATTGCGACCACGATTTTGCTGCTGGAATAGATCTGTTTGACCTCAAGGAGTCTGCCGGTATCCCAAATCAGGTGGCGAATCCCGCTGACTGAATGATAGATCAGTGAAAAGGTCCAGCCGAACAGCACGAACTGGCCAATAAAGCCGCCGAGAAAACGGTTCATGCCGGCAAAGGCCTCTGCAGAATGTACGGCGCTTAAAATCCATGCGACCAGCAGGATACTGCCAACCGACAGGGCGATACCCGTGATCCGGTGCAGCCCGGAAAGCAACATGGGTAGTTCGACTTTGTAAATCTGCAAATGAGGGGACAGCGGTCGCTCATTCGTAGTCATAGGCATGTGAATATCTCTGAAAGTAGTGCTGACAAATTACGAATATAACCCATAAAGAACAAGGACTACGCCGCGCTCGAAACGGCGTCAAAAATCAATGCAACGGCCGTTACGTTCCCAGTCCCCATAGCGCGTAGGCTCCAGACCTTTGGGTCCGTTGACTTCCTTCACTACAGGGCCGGCTTGCGGCTGTGGCAGGGCATCGTCGCCGTTGGCAGGAGGATGCGGCAGGCGATCATTTTCGTTTTTCTTGGTCATCACAGTTTTCGGTCGTGAACAACACGTCTTATGTGGTTGCCACTGAAGCCTATTCATTGTGCCACCGCAACAAGTAGCAGGCAAGCGCCGGTCACGCGCTGAAAAATGTTTCATCTCTCGCAGCCGATCAGCGCTCGCGCGTTCAGCGGCAACGGCCAGACGCCGAACGCATGCCCTGCCTTCCCTTCATGTACCGTCTTTGGGCGGCGATGGCTGGCCCCCGCTACGCTAGCGCCGGCGACACTATGCTTTGTTGATCCAAATCAAACGCCGGGCTGAAACTTCGAACAGCATAATCACCCAGGATGCCATTATGGGCCGCGTCACCAATCGAAAATCCGGACCTAGCGGCGCGTCCGGAACAACAATGGCGACAAACCAAGACAGGAGATGCCAACAATGTATGAAAAACCCAATCCCAGCGGCAAACAAGCGATGCCGTCGGGTCTTGAATTATTGCGCGACCCGGCGCTCAACAGAGGCACCGGCTTTACCGAAGCGGAGCGCGACAAGTACAACCTGCGCGGCTTTCTGCCGCCCCATGTGCACAGCCAGGATGAGCAGGCCGAGCGCGTGCTCACCCGCCTGCGCCTGCTGACCGACCCGCTGGAAAAATTCATCGCGCTGAATGCCCTGCACGACCGCAACGAAACGCTGTTCTTTCGCGTGCTGTGCGACAACATCGACGAGATGCAGCCGCTGGTCTACACCCCGACCGTAGGGCTCGCTTGCCAGAAATTCGG
>JANLID010000029.1 GCA_024654105.1 Gallionella sp.
ATAACGTAGTTGTGTAGGGTGCGCTGTGCGCACCATGGTGCATGAAATGCACCCTACGCCAGCTTAATGATGAACGGCGGAAATGCTGAAGAAGATCGAAGCGGTGCATAAGGTGTATCCGAATCCGGCACCGGGGCAAACGATCAAGAGAAATATTATTGAGATTAAGTCTTCTTTAAGAATGTCTCTATATGCTGCGCACCACATCGTTCGACCTTGATAGGAGTAGCATACTACGGAAATTTTATATATCAGGCCTGACGCTTATGGTTGTTATGGGTTTTGTCGATAGTGATGGAACGTAGCTTACTTAAGGAGATGATCATGGGAAGCAAAGCACTGAATAGTGGAATAACGCCATTACATATTGAAATCGCGCTGCACTATTTCAAATCTCAAAATTCCGATGCAATTGCATACACTGGACGCGATAGTGATGCCGTCGCACAAACTTGTCATGAATTCGCTGATGCCGGCTTACTTGAAACTGCAGATGATAATAAACATTGGAAGGCAACAGACGGGATGCGCCAATACGTCGAATCAATATGCAGGGTTCCCTTACCAAAAAATGTATGTATGCGACCTGACATGATCTCGCACCTCGATGCGATCCTGAACGGGAGAAATAGACGTGTCGGCGAAGAAACCATCAAAACACTCAATGCTAAAATAACGAACGTAATGGATGAATACGTGAAAGATTCTCCTTTGGCAAGGTTTTGATTCGTCAATAGGCCGAATTGCCTAGTTCTGCCTTCCGGCGAAATCGCTTTTCGCGCCGCTAGATTTGAAAATTGGGCCAATCTAAGGGGGTTGATTTTTTCTCGCAGGTCGCGGAGCGCTTGCGATTTTGCCGGATGATTTTTCGACGAACGCAACGGCATCCCGGATTACGGCGGAACGTCCCACAATGGGGCCGTTCATACGCCGCCTCTGCTTCTTTGCAGGGCGCAGGTATAATCGCGCCTCGCTTTCAGGAACACCATGGATACCGCTCTGCTGCTTAAAGCCGCAATTCTCGGCATTGTTGAGGGACTTACCGAGTTCCTGCCGATCTCATCTACCGGCCATCTGATTATTCTTGGTGACCTGCTCGACTATAACGACGAGACCAGCAAGGTGTTCAAGATCGTGATCCAGCTTGGCGCGATTCTCGCGGTGTGCTGGGATTACCGTGTGCGCCTGACCAAAATGATGCTCGGGTTGCCGAGCGACCCCATTGCGCAACGCTTTGCCGCGATGCTGTTCATCGGCTTTTTGCCGGCGGCAGTGCTGGGGCTGATGTTTTATTCGACGATCAAGACGTTGTTGTTCAACCCGATCACCGTCGCGACCGCGCTGATCGTGGGCGGCTTCGTCATCCTGTATATGGAGAAGCGCGCCTATCATCCGCGCATCAATTCGGTGGACGAGATGCGCTGGCCGGACGCGCTGAAGGTCGGCTTCGCGCAAGCGCTGGCGATGATCCCCGGCACCTCGCGCTCGGGTGCGACGATCATGGGCGGGCTGATCTTCGACCTGAGCCGCAAGGCGGCGGCGGAGTTCTCCTTCTTCCTCGCGATCCCGACGATGTTCGCCGCGACCGCCTATGATCTGTACAAGAACTGGGCGCTGCTGCACGCGGACGACCTGCCGGTGTTCGCATTGGGCTTCGTTGCCTCGTTCGTCGCGGCGATGTGGGCGGTGAAAAGCTTTATCCGCTTCATCTCGAATCACACTTTCGTGGTGTTCGCCTGGTATCGCATCGTGTTCGGGCTGATCGTGCTGGGCACGGCCTACAGCGGCGCGGTGATCTGGTCGGCAGCATGAAAGCGTCCATTCGAAAAACCATTTGCGCCTTGCGCGAGCAGTTGCCGCCCGCTACGCGCGCCGCATACAGCGCAGCCATCACCAAACGGCTGCTGCAATTACCCGCATACCGGCAGGCTGATGCGGTGCTGGGCTACATGAATTTCGGCGCGGAATTCGCCAGCGAATTGTGGATTGAACGCGTATTGGCGGAAGGCAAGCGGCTGGCACTGCCCAGAGTGAACCATCACACCAACCATCTTGATTTGTATTGGGTGGAAGATCCGGAGAGTCAGTTGGCGGAAGGGACGTGGGGAATACGCGAGCCGATGGTGGAACGCTGCGAGCGGCTGGCTGCACCGGATGAGGTAGAATTCGCCTTGCTGCCGGGCGTGGCATTTACCCGCGATGGCGCGCGGCTTGGATATGGCGGCGGATATTACGACAAGCTGCTGATGAAACAACTAGCCATTCGACTAGGCGAGCAAACAACACTCGCCAAGTCGCTGGTTATGGCCAATTTGGTACAACGGCCCGCGCTGGCTGCTGCGGCGTTTGCGTTGCAGATCGTCGAGCAACTTCCGCAGGAGGCAACTGACATCAAGGTCGAATGGATTATTACCGAGCAGGAATCAATTGATTGCGCGGCGCAAGGGAGCGCATAGAAATTTTCAGGTGTTATCATCGTTCCCACGCTCCTGCGTGGGAACGATGATAAGCGCCTCCTTCTTTGCTGGCTCATGAGTAATTTCGCCCATCCAACAACGAGTGATAGAAAACGAAAGCATGGCAAACCTGCCCGATAACAATAGGCCCGATAGCGACCCGCAGGAAACGCAGGAGTGGCTGGATGCGCTCGATTCGGTATTGGCAAATGAAGGCGCGGAGCGCGCGCATTTCCTGATCGAACAATTGATCGACAAGGCGCACGGCACTGGCGCTGGCCTGTCGTTCTGCAAAACCACCCCGTATTGCAACACCATCCCGCCTGACCGGGAACAACGCTCCGCCGGTAACCATGAACTGGAGCACCACATCCGCGCGCTGACGCGCTGGAACGCGATGGCGCTGGTGCTGAACGCCAACCGCGAATCTTCCGAACTGGGCGGCCATATCGCCACCTTTGCGTCGGCGGCAACACTGTACGACGTGGGCATGAATCATTTTTTCCATGGCAGAACCGCAACCCACGGCGGCGATCTGGTGTATTTCCAGGGGCACTCGTCGCCCGGCATCTATGCGCGCGCCTTTCTCGAAGGACGCATCGGCGAGGAGATGATGCACAAATTTCGCCAGGAGTCCGAAGGCGGCGGCCTGTCGTCCTATCCGCATCCGTGGCTGATGCCGGACTTCTGGCAGTTTTCCACCGTATCGATGGGGCTGGGGCCGCTGATGGCGATTTATCAGGCGCGCTTCATGCGCTACCTGGAACATCGCGGCATCGCGCAGACCAGCGGGCGCAAGGTGTGGGCCTTCCTCGGCGACGGCGAGACCGACGAGCCGGAATCGCTCGGCGCGATTTCGCTGGCGGGACGCGAAAATCTGGATAACCTGATTTTTGTTGTCAATTGCAACCTGCAACGGCTGGACGGCCCGGTGCGCGGCAACGGCAAGATCATCCAGGAACTGGAAGGCGTGTTCCGCGGCGCGGGCTGGAATGTCATCAAGGTGGTGTGGGGCAGGCGCTGGGACCGCCTGTTCGCCAAGGACAAGAACGGCCTGCTGCAACAGCGCATGCAGGAAGTGGTGGACGGCGAATACCAGACCTATAAATCAAGGGACGGGGCATACGTGCGCGAGCATTTTTTCGGCAAATATCCGGAGCTGCTGGAAATGGTCGCGGACATGTCAGACGATGAGCTGTGGCGGCTGAACCGCGGCGGGCACGACCCGTACAAGGTATTCGCGGCATACTCTGAAGCCGTCAAACACACCGGCCAGCCGACCGTGATCCTCGCGAAGACGGTGAAAGGCTACGGCATGGGCGCATCCGGCGAGGCGCAGAACCCGACCCACCAGCAGAAGAAAATGGATGTGGATGCGCTGCGCAAATTCCGCGACCGCTTCAACCTTTCGCTGACCGACACGCAGGTGGAAAGCCTGAATTTCTACCGCCCGCCCGAAGACAGCCTGGAGATGAAATATCTCGGCGAGCGCGGCAAGGCGATGGGCACGGTGCCGTCGCGCCAGCCGGTCGATGAGCCGTTGCAGATACCCGCGCTGGATGCGTTCGACGTGCTGCTGAAAGGCACCGAAGACCGCGAGATTTCCACCACGATGGCATTCATGTGCCTGCTCGGCATCCTGATCAAAGACCCGCATATCGGCAAACAGATCGTGCCGATTGTGCCGGACGAGGCGCGCACTTTCGGCATGGACGGGCTGTTCCGCCAGATCGGCATTTTCTCGCAGGTCGGCCAGCTTTACACGCCGCAGGATGCCGACCAACTGATGTATTACAAGGAAGACGAGCACGGCCAGATCTTGCAGGAGGGCATCACCGAGGCGGGCGCGATGTCCTCGTGGATCGCCGCCGCAACCGCCTACGCGAATCACGGCACGGCGATGATCCCGTTCTACATCTATTATTCGATGTTCGGCTTCCAGCGCGTCGGCGATCTGGCCTGGGCGGCGGGCGACATGTGCGCGCGCGGCTTCCTGCTCGGCGGCACCGCCGGGCGCACCACGCTGAACGGCGAGGGTTTGCAACACCAGGACGGGCACAGCCACTTGCAGGCCGCGCTGATTCCCAACTGCATATCCTACGACCCGGCCTTTGCGTATGAACTGGCGGTCATCATTCAGGACGGGTTGCGCCGCATGGTTGTGAATCAGGAAAACCTGTTCTATTACATCACGGTGATGAACGAGAACTACGCGCATCCGGCCATGCCGAAAGGCGCGGAAGCGGGCATCATTAAAGGGATGTATTTGTTGAAGGGAGTGGGGAGTGGGAAGTGGAGAGTGGGAAAACCAGCGGTGCAATTGCTGGGTAGCGGGACGATCTTGCGCGAAGTGATTGCCGCTGCCGATCTGCTGAAGAAAGATTTTGGCGTAGCGGCGGACATATGGAGCGTGACCAGCTTCAACGAGTTGCGCCGCGAAGGGCTGGATTGCGAACGCTGGA
The DNA here is from genome assembly GCA_024654105.1 of Gallionella sp. Taxonomy (GTDB): domain Bacteria; phylum Pseudomonadota; class Gammaproteobacteria; order Burkholderiales; family Gallionellaceae; genus Gallionella. The sequence goes on from JANLID010000029.1 coordinate 4,919, forward strand.
ACATGCTGCATCCCGAAATGCCGCGCCGCGCGAGTTATGTCGAGCGATGTCTGGTCGAACGCGGCGGTCCGGTGATCGCCGCGACCGATTACATCAAGAGCTACGCGGACCAGGTACGCCCCTACATTCCGGGGCGCTACAAGGTGCTGGGCACGGACGGCTTCGGCCGCTCGGACACGCGCAAGAAACTGCGCCGCTTCTTCGAGGTGGACCGGTTCTATATTGCGCTTGCAGCATTGAAGGCGCTGGCCGATGAAGGCGCGATCAAGGCCGGCGAAGTCAGCAAAGCAATCAAGCTGTACCGGATCAATCCGGACAAACCGAACCCGGCGACGGTTTGAGGTCAGGAACAGATACATGGCAGAAACCAAACAAATATCAGTACCGGACATCGGCAACTTCAAGGACGTGAACGTCATCGAGGTGCTGGTCAAGGCGGGCGACGCGGTCAAGGCTGAAGACGCGCTCGTCACGCTGGAAACCGACAAGGCGGCGATGGACGTGCCGTCGCCGTTTGCGGGCATGGTCAAGGAAGTCAAGATGAAGGTCGGCGACAAGGTGTCGCAAGGCTCGGTGATCTTGTTGCTGGAAAGCGGCGATACGGCGAGTGCGCCTGCTGCCGCAGCCACAGCACCAACGCCGGACGCCGCACCGGCTCAAAAGTCGGCCGCGCCGGCCGAAACATCCGCTGCGCCAGCCATGGTTGACGCGCCGCCTGCGGCTGCTGCGCCTGCGCCCACCGCCGAGCCAGCGCCTGCCGCGCCGCCCGCTGTTGCCGCACCGGCTGCGTCTCCTTCATCCGGCGTCCATGCCAGCCCCGCCATCCGCCGCTTTGCGCACGAACTCGGCGCGGATCTCTCGCAGGTAAAGGGCGGCGGCGCAAAGGGGCGTGTCACGAAAAATGACGTGCAGAATTTCATCAAGGCCGCGCTGGCGCAACCGCGCGGTACGGGCGGCTTGCGGGTAGCAGAAATGCCCATCGTGGATTTCGCCCAGTTCGGTGCCGTCGAAATCAGACCGCTGTCGCGCATCCGGAAGCTTTCCGGCGCGAACCTGCATCGCAACTGGGTGAGCATTCCGCATGTCACGCAATTCGAAGAAGCCGACATCACGGAAATGGAAGTTTTCCGCAAACAATTGAACGAGGAATACGCCGCGCAAGGCATCAAGATCACCCCGCTGGCTTTCCTGCTCAAGGCCGTGGTGGAGGCCTTGCAGCAATTCCCGGACTTCAACGCCTCGCTGGACGCGAGCGGCGAAAACCTGGTCCTGAAAAAATATTTCCACATCGGCGTGGCGGTGGATACGCCGGACGGCCTGGTGGTTCCGGTGCTGCGCGATGTGGGTTGTAAAGGCATCGTGCAGCTCGCCAAAGAACTCGGCGAAACCAGCGCGCGGGCGCGCGACAAAAAGCTGACCGCCGCCGACATGCAGGGCGGCTGCTTCACCATTTCCAGTCTCGGCGGCATCGGCGGCACGGCGTTCACGCCGATCATCAATGCGCCGGAAGTGGCGATTCTGGGCGTGTCACGGTCGGGCATGAAACCGGTGCATCGAGACGGCGCATTCGCGCCGCGCCTGATGCTGCCGCTGTCGCTGTCCTACGATCACCGCGTGATCGACGGTGCGTCCGCCGCGCGCTTCATCGTTTATCTGGCGCAAACGCTGGCGGATATCCGCCGCCTTGCGCTGTAATCACAGGCATTGCAAACAGTGAACAAAAAAGCGATCGGCATCCTGGGCGGCACATTCGACCCGATTCATTACGGGCATCTGCGCCTCGCCGAAGAAATGCTGGAGCTGGCGAATCTCCGGCAAATCCGTTTCATTCCCACCGGCATGCCGCCGCATCGCGATGCGCCGCAAGTGTCCGCGCAACACCGCAGCGCGATGGTGCAACTGGCCATCGCCGACCAGCCCGCTTTTGTGCTGGATGACCGCGAAGTCAGGCAAAACACGCCGTGCTATACGGTGAACACGCTGCGCGAACTGCGCGCCGAGCTGGGGGCGGCGCAGCCGCTGTGCCTGCTGATGGGCGGCGATGCGTTTCTGCAATTGCATACCTGGCACGAGTGGGAGCAATTGTTCGAACTGGCGCATATCGTGGTCGGTTATCGCCCCGGCTTCACGCTGGAGGAACGCATCCACAGCGCGACAGATGAATTGCAGCGCCATTATCATGCCCGCCTGTGTGCGGCTGATATATTGTCGCAACAATCCTGCGGGGGAATCACCGAACTGGCCATCCCCAAGCTGGAAATTTCCGCCACCGATATCCGCCGCCGCGTGGCGGAAAACCGCACCATACGCTACCTGATGCCCAATGCGGTGGCCAACTATATCCATCAACATCACTTATACAAACCATGCTGACTACCGAAGAAAAAACCCAAGCCATTGTCGCCGCACTGGAAGACATCAAAGCCACCAACATCACGGTGATCGATACCAGCAAGCTCAGCCAGTTGTTCGATCGCATGATCATCGCCAGCGCTACCTCCAGACGGCAAACCAAGGCGCTCGCCGATAACGTGGTGACCAACCTCAAGGAGCGCGGCGAAGAAGTGCTGGGCCGCGAGGGCGAAGACAGCGGTGAGTGGATATTGGTGGATCTGGGCGAAGTGCTGGTGCATATCATGCAGCCCGCCATCCGCGATTATTACAACCTCGAAGAGCTGTGGAGCAAGGCGCAGGCGGCGCGTCCCAAACTGGCGAAAGCGCCGTAGGGGCGATTCACGAATCGCCCGCAATTGTAAGAGGCAATTCGTGAATTGCCCCTACGTTCCACGTTCAACAGAGGTTTTCAAAATGAAGCTCATCGTCGTATCGGTTGGCCACAAGATGCCGGGCTGGATCACGGCGGGTTTCAACGAGTACGCCAAACGGATGCCGCGCGAGGCGAGAATCGAGCTGCTGGAAATCAAGCCGGAACCGCGCAGCACCGGCAAGACCACCGCGCAGATCATGGAGGCGGAAGCGCAGCGCGTTCTCGCCGCTTTGCCGCAAAACTGCCTGCGCATCGCGCTGGACGAGCGTGGCGTGCAGCCGACCACCAAACAGCTTGCCGCGCAGATGCAGGACTGGATGCGCGAGGGGGGCGATGTGGCATTCATCATCGGCGGTGCGGATGGCATGCACGAATCAGTCAAGCAGGCGGCGCAGCAGATGATGGCGTTGTCGTCACTCACGCTGCCGCATGCCGTGGTGCGTGTATTGTTGGCAGAGCAACTGTACCGTGCCCATAGCCTATTGCACAATCATCCTTATCACCGCGAATGACCTGAGGTATCCTTCTCGTCATGATTATCCAGCCACGCATCTATCTTGCATCACAAAGCCCAAGGCGCCGCGAACTGCTCAAGCAGATCGGCATCAACTTCGAGGTGTTGCTGTTGCGCAGCGATCCACGCCGCGATATCGATGTGGATGAAACACCCCATACCGGTGAAGTGCCGGAGGAATATGTGCAGCGGGTGTGCCAGGCCAAAGCGGGGGCGGGTTATGCCGCGCTGAAACTGCGCAATCTGCCGTCATTTCCGGTACTGGCTGCCGATACTGCCGTCGTTCTGGACGGCAAAATTTTCGGCAAGCCGGGCAATGCGGAACAGGCTGCCGCGATGCTGCGCCAGCTTTCCGGTTGTGAACATCAGGTGCTTGGCGCGGTGGCGGTTGCACTGGGCGAGCATGTTGAAACCGCACTTTCCACTTCCACGGTGCGCTTCGCCGCGCTTGACGAAGAACGTATCCACCGCTACCTGCTTACCCATGAATACACTGACAAGGCTGGCGGTTATGGTATACAGGGACATGCCGGCGCATTTATCGAGCATCTTTCCGGCAGCTATTCCGGCGTGATGGGCTTGCCGTTGTTTGAAACTGCCCAGTTGTTGCGGCACTTTGACCATCCAGCCCCGTGAACCAGATAACCATGAGCGAAGAAATCCTGATCAATGTCACTCCGCAGGAAACCCGGGTTGCGGTGATGCAACTCGGCGTAGTGCAAGACATGTATATCGAGCGCAGCAGCAGTCGCGGCATCGTCAGTAATGTCTATCTTGGCAGGGTCAAGCGTGTGCTGCCCGGGATGCAATCCGCCTTTATTGACATCGGTCTGGAACGCTCGGCATTTTTGCATGTTGCCGACATCTGGGAAAACAGCAGCAACGGTGATACCGCCAAGCCGATTGAAAAAATTCTTTTTGATGGGCAGACGTTGCTGGTGCAGGTTATCAAGGAGCCGATCGGCAGCAAGGGTGCGCGGCTTTCCATGCAAATCAGCATCGCCGGGCGGTTGCTGGTCTACCTGCCGCAGGAAACGCATATTGGCGTGTCGCAACGCATCGAGGGCGCAGAACAGCGCGAGGCTTTGCGCGCCAAGTTGCAAGCTGCATTGCCGCCGGATCATCAGGGCGGCTACATCATTCGCACCGTTACCGAGACCACAGACAGCCTGGATTTTCCGGCGGATATCGCCTATCTCGACAAGCTCTGGCAGAACATGCGGGACGCGGCACAGACCGCCAGCGCGCCGCAATTGCTGTATCAGGAGCTCAATATCAGCCTGCGGGTATTGCGCGATTTCGTCGGCAACGACACGACCCGGGTTCTGGTGGATTCACGCAGCACTTATCAGAGCATGCTGGAGTTCACGCAAGCTTATAACCCTCTGGCGACAGACCACCTGGAACATTATCCGGGTGCCCGCCCGCTGTTCGACCTGTATGGCGTGGAAGAAGAAATCGAGCGGGCTTTGTCCAAGCGCGTCGATCTCAAGTCGGGCGGCTATCTCATCATCGACCAGACCGAAGCGCTGACCACCATCGACGTAAACACCGGCGGCTTTGTCGGGCTGCGCAACTTTGACGACACCATTTTTAAAACCAACCTGGAAGCCACGCAAGTCATTGCGCGGCAGCTGCGCTTGCGCAATCTGGGCGGTATCATCATCTGCGATTTCATCGACATGGATACGCAGGAGCATCGCGACGCGGTGCTGGACGAATTCAAAAAAGCC
>JANLID010000054.1 GCA_024654105.1 Gallionella sp.
AAGGCGCGCCCGATATACTGCTGGCGCGCGCCTTTCACAAACATGCGCACCCGCCCGCCGTCATGGTGGAAGGTGGCCATGAACTTGTGGGCGGAATCGAAAGGAATTTCGGCGATGCGCGGGCTATGCTCGGCCAGACTGTCCGGCTCCAACCCGCCCTTGGCGGCCAGCGCCAGCAGAGCTCCCTCGGTGGGGTCGCCGATCAGCTCGCCGCTGCGGATATGGCTTTCGTTGCACAGCGCGACTGGCAGCAGTAGCGGCAGCAGGTCCGGTGGTGGCAGTCTATCTTCGGTGGCGATCCCGCCTTCACCGGCATAGCCTTCGCCGGAAACGACCAAGCGCCGACCCCGGTAGAACAGCCTGCGCGCGGTCATCTGGTTGAGAGTCAGCGTTCCGGTCTTGTCGGAGCAGATCACCGAGGTCGAGCCCAGGGTTTCCACCGCCGACAGTTTTTTGACGATAGCGCGGTTCTGCGCCATGCGGTGCATGCCGATCGCCAGCGTCACCGTCACCACCGCCGGCAGGCCCTCGGGGATGGCGGCCACTGCCAGGGCAATGGAGGTGATGATGGTCTGCACCAGAGGGTCGCCGCGCAGAATGCCGAGCACGAAAATCAGCGTCACCACCACACCGGCGATGATGGCCAGGCGCTTGCCCAGCCCGTCGAGTTGCATCTGCAGCGGGGTGGGGGTTTCCTGCGCCGCTTCCAGCAGGCCGGTGATGCGCCCCATCTCGGTTTCCATGCCGGTAGTGGCGACCAGTGCCTCGATCCGTCCGCGCGTGACCACGGTGTTCATGAACACCATGTTGCAGCGTTCGGCGAGCGGATGTTCGCCGGGTGGAAGCGCCTCGGTGTGCTTGCTCACGGTGTGAGATTCGCCGGTGAGTGCGGCTTCGGCCACCTCGGCATTGTGCGCCACCAGCACACGGGCATCGGCAGGCACGCGGTCACCCGCCTCCAGCAGCACGATGTCGCCGGGCACCAGTTTCTCGGCGGGGATTTGCAGCACCTCGCCGCCGCGCCGTACCCGGGCGTGTTGCGCCAACATTTTCTTGAGCGCCGACAGCGTCGCTTCGGCGCGGTGCTCCTGGTAGAAGCCGAGGCAGGCGTTGAACACCACGACGATCAGAATCACCACTGCGTCCTTGATGTCGCCGATCGCACCGGCCAGCACGGCGGCACCGATCAGCACGATCACCAGCAGGTTCTTGAACTGGTCGAAAAACTTCAGCCAGGCCGGACGTTTGGGCTTTTCCCTGAGCCGGTTGGGGCCGAAGCGCTCCAGCCGCTGCTGTGCTTCGGCATCGGTCAAGCCCTGACGGGTGGCGTCCAGGCGGAGCAGTACCGCATCGGCGTCGATAGTCCAGGATTCCATTTTCTGGCTGTTATTATGGTTTCTCATCAAAGCACCGCATAATAATCAAGGTCATGATCGCCGCAACCAACTTGGCGATATGGATGACATCACACTCGGTCTGGCGGTTGATCCGCATGCGTTGTGGAAAGCGCCGAGGGAACGTCTGAAGCAGGATGGCATGATATATTCAATACGGGCATTTTGTGGTTATATTGCCACATGCGAAAGCGATTAGTTTGCGAGGTGGAAAATGTTATCAAGTATATTCGGCAAAAAATCTGATCACCCCATGGCGGACATCAAGTCTGCGCAAGCGTTACTGGACGATTTGCCCAAGAATGACGCGCACAAGATGCTCATGGAGCTGACCGAGTGGATAGAGTCAGTAGCGGACAATACCGGCTTCAAGCTCGACCACCGGTTTGAGATGCTGCGCCTGCTTGATGAAACTGCCCAGCCTTATGCGCGAAAGCTGGCACGCGACTATTTTACGCCACAGGAGCTGAACAAATTCCAGGAAAACCGTTTGTGGCTGGCGCTGGGCAATTGGTCCAGCCATACTGCCCGGGCCTATTTTGCGGTATTTGACCGTTATTGCAGCGGCGACAAGGGAGCGAGTAACCTCAAGGCGCAACTGCCGTTGCTGGCGGCGCGCGCGGTATATGCCCTGACCGGGCAATTGAAATACATCTGTGCGCACTACGGCCCGATCGATAACGCGATTTGGGGCAATCTTGCCCGGATCCATCAACATGCCGAGCAGCAGCAATATCTGGATACGCCGCTTGCTCTTTATTCGGGCATGGCCGGCAACACTACGGTAAAAGGTGAACTGGGACGGCTGCTCGGCTGGTACGGCTGCGGAGTCAACACCCTGAAACCGCTGTATATGCACCTGACCGAACGCATCGTCGGCCAGTATTGCACCGGTATCGATGTCGGCGTGCAACAGGATGCAAACAGCCTGTTCAGCTTTGATTTGGATCGTCCGGCTGCGCCGGTTTGCGTCAAGGCAGGCGTCACTGCACATTCATCAATACGTTTTATCAGCATGGCAGCAATGCGGCCAAAACTGGCAACGCTGATTAAAACGCTGGGGAAAGGCACTGTTCCTGAAGACCTCAATCTCGGCGGAATCTATGATGCGGAGCTGGTACGCGAAGCTGCGCAGTATCTCCTGAATTACCTGACCGCGCCGCCGTTGCGGCGCAGTGCGCGGCGCGGGATCAAGGTCAATTTGAATGTGGTGAACGGTTTTACCAGGGTGATCGAACGCACCGGCGCCGGGCTGAATTTCAGTGAGGAGCAACCGGCAAATTGGGACATTGAGGACATCAGCGCCAGCGGGTTTCGTACCGTGCTGCCCGCGCAGGGAACGGACGGCATACGCATCGGCAGCCTGCTTGGCGTGCAACCGGGCGGTGTGCAGCATTGGGGGGTGGCAGTGATACGCCGCCTGATGCGCGATGGCGCAAACCAGCTGCAGGTAGGCGCGGAAATGCTGGCCAATCAGATAGCCGCTGTGGCTCTGAGCCAGAGCGGCGGAGGCGGAGGCGGATTTGAGAATGGGCAGCCTGCACTATGGCTGCGGGCAAAACAGGGCGATCCATCCGGCGAAGCGCGGCTGTTGATGAGGGCGGATACATTTTCTCCGCATCGCAGTTTGCAGACACGGCTTGACGGAAAGAACTATCTGCTGATTCCCCTCATACTGCAGGAAAAAGGGGAAGATTACGATCTGGCGCGTTTCCGCCTCATCGAACAGGAAAGTAGTTCGGAGTGATCCTGTTAACCTGAACCCCGCAACAAACGCCTCGCGGCCTGTGCGGTTTACGGGTCCAGATTATTGTCCAACCCTGCCAGCACCATTTCTGCGGCGCGCAACACGGCACGCGCCTTGTTCTGCGTTTCCATCCATTCGCTGTCCGGCACCGAATCGGCAACGATGCCCGCGCCCGCCTGCACGTACAGCATGTTGTCCTTGACCACGGCGGTGCGCAGCGCGATGGCCAGGTCCATGTCGCCGTTGAAGCCGAGGTAGCCGACCGCGCCCGCGTAGATGCCGCGCTTGGTTGGCTCCAGTTCATCGATGATTTCCATCGCGCGCACTTTCGCAGCCCCCGATACCGTGCCGGCGGGAAAGGTGGCCTTGAGCACGTCCATTGCATTCAGGCCGGGCTTGAGCGTGGCCTCGACGTTGGAGACGATGTGCATCACGTGCGAGTAGCGTTCGATGATCATCTTCTCGGTCAGCTTCACCGTGCCGTTCTGTGCGACACGGCCGATGTCGTTGCGCCCGAGATCGATCAGCATCAGGTGCTCGGCCAGTTCCTTCGGATCGGCCAGCAACTCCTGCGCGAGTGCGGCGTCCTGCTGCGGTGTCTTGCCGCGCGGGCGCGTTCCGGCGATCGGGCGCACCGTGACTGTATCGTCTTCCAATCGCACCAATATTTCCGGCGACGCGCCGACCACGTGATGGTCGCCCATGTCGTAATAGAACATGTACGGCGACGGGTTGACGCTGCGCAATGCGCGGTACAGCGACAGCGGCGCGGCGGGAAACGGCTGCGCCATACGCTGCGCCAGCACTACCTGCATGATGTCGCCATCGAAGATATAGCGTTTGGCTTTTTCCACCGCCTGCTTGAACGCGGCCTCGCCGAATTCGGATTTTGCTTCGCCGCCGTGCATTGGCGGTGCGTGCGGGATGTCCGCCGGCCGGCGCAGACGCGCGGTCAACTCCTGCAGGCGTTGCCGCGCCAGCGCATAGGCGCCGCTCTGCTCCGGGTTGGCATAGACGACGAAGGTGAGTGTGCCGGAGAGGTTGTCCACCACTGCTACCTGCTCGGTAAGCATCAGCAGAATATCGGGTGTGCCGAGCGTGTCGGGCTTGACTGTTTTCGCCAGGCGCGGTTCGATGTAGCGGATCGTGTCGTAACCGAAATAACCGGCCAGTCCGCCGGTGAAGCGCGGCAGGTCCGGCAAGGGGGCTGCCTTGAAGCGTGACTGGTATTCGCTGATGAAATCCAGCGGGTTGTCGACCTCGTGTGTGGTTTCGCTGTTCTGGTGCGGCAGCGACACGTTACTGGCGAAGCCAGCCGATTGCGGGAGCTGCCGCTTAGCACCTCCGACGAGGTCCGTTGAGTTCATGCCATCCTGGCGGAGGTGCGTCAGGGTGACTTGCTTGCCGCGCACCGTGATGCGCGTTTCGGCAGGCAGGCCGATAAAGGAATAACGCCCGAAACGTTCACCGCCTTGCACCGATTCCAGCAGGTAAGAATAAGGCTGATTGGCGAGTTTGAGATACAGCGACAGCGGCGTGTCGAGGTCAGCGAAAGTCTCGGTGACCAGCGGAATGCGGTTGTAGCCCTGTTCAGCCAGTACGTTGAATTCTTGTTCGGTAATGGGGTGCAGCATAAAACCTCCGTGGTGTTGTAGGTCGGATGAGCGTAGCGTTATCCGAC
>JANLID010000062.1 GCA_024654105.1 Gallionella sp.
ACCGCCGAAGACCACCACATCGCGCGCATGGCTGCAGTGGCGCTCGGCCTTACCGTGCTGGAGAACGCCATTCCCTCGCCGCTGCCCGGGGTAAAGCCGGGGCTGGCCAACATTGTTACGCTCATCGTGCTGGCGCGCTACGGCTGGCGCACGGCAGCCTGGGTGTCGCTGTTGCGCGTGGTGGCGGGCAGCCTGCTGTTCGGCAACTTCCTCGCGCCGGGTTTCTTCCTCAGCCTGTCCGGTGCGATATGCAGCTTGCTGGTGCTGGCCTTTGCACAGCACCTGCCGTCACGCTGGTTCGGCCCGGTCAGCCACAGCATCTATGCCGCCTTCGCACACATCACCGGGCAGATGCTGGTGGTGTATGTATGGCTGATTCCGCACGCCGGCATCGCCTATCTCATACCCATTTTCGCAACCGCCGCCCTGGTATTCGGCGCGGTGAACGGCCTCATCGCGGCGCGTTTCATGGATAATACGAAAACTCACTCCCTCTCCCTCGAAGGGGGAGGGTTGGGGAGGGGGTGAAAATATCTCCTCTACTTAACATATTGGAGCTAAACACCTCGTGAAAACGATCACCCTTGCCTTTACCGGAGCCTCCGGCCTGCCCTACGGCATGCGCCTGCTGGAATGCCTGCTGCAAAGTGAACAACGCGTGCATCTGGTGTATTCGCAGGCCGCGCAGATCGTCGCCAAGCAGGAACTGGATTTCACGCTGCCGAACCGCCCGCAGGATGCGGAACAATTGTTCGCCGAACGTTTTGGAAAATTCAGCGGTGAGCTGAAAGTGTTCGGCATCCAGGACTGGTACGCGCCGATGGCCTCCGGCTCCAACCCCGGCGACGCGATGGTGGTCTGCCCCTGCACCATGGGCACACTCGGCAAGATCGCCGGCGGCATCGGCGACGACCTGATCGCCCGCGCCGCCGATGTGATGCTCAAGGAAAAACGCACGCTGATCCTGATGCCGCGCGAGATGCCGTTCTCCGCGATCCATCTGGAGAACATGCTCAGGCTGTCGCATGCCGGCGCCGTCATCATGCCGCCCAACCCCGGCTTCTATCACCATCCGCAGAGCGTGCAGGATATTGTGGATTTCGTGGTGGCGCGGATACTCGATCATCTGGGGGTAGAGCAGACGTTGATGAAGCCTTGGGGCGAAGAGTAGCGAGCATGTAGGTTGGGTTGAGCCCGCGTAGGATGGGTTGAGCGCAGCGATACCCATCAATCAATACCCCGCCGCTCCCCGCATTCCAAATTCACACCCACGTCACCCGCCCAATCTTTTGGCAACGTGCCTGCCCGCACATAACGATGAAATGACGAATACGGCCAATCTGCCACGCACGACACCAATCCGTGCTTGACTGGATTGATGTGGATGTAATCGACATGCCGCGCGAAATCCGCTTCATCGCGGATAAGATGCTCCCAATATCGCCGCTGCCAGATTCCACGCTCACCTTTGCTTTGCCGACTATCCGAACGACGCTCGCCATGCGGCAAGCCACGAGAGAACACTGTCTTAATCAATCGCCACCGTAACGCAAAATTGCTGTCTCCTTCAGGCAAGGTCCAGATGGTGTGCATGTGTTCCGGCAATATCACAATGGCATCGACTGCAAAGGGATAGCGTTCACGGGTATATTCAAAAGCGCTACGCAATGATGCGATGTGATCGATCAACAAAGATTGCGAACGGTCGGCCAGATTCACCGTGAAGAAGTAACTGGCTCCAGCAATGTCGCTGCGGCGATAGTTGGTCATGTGGGCATGATAACGATGGGTATCGCTACGCTCAACCCATCCTACGATTGAGTTCTTTCAGCAAGCTGCGCACCGGCGCCGGTATCGCCGCCTGCAACGACTCCTCCACATCCAGCCACACACTGCCGGGTTGCGCAGCATGCAAAGGTTTACGCGAGAGCTGAATCCTCAGCGGCGTGATGCGCAGCTTGAAGTGCGTGAAGATGTGGGTGAATGTCTCCAGCCTTTCTCCGTGACTCGCAGCCATTCCGCTGCGCACAAACCAGTCCCTTGCTGCGCCTTCATCATCGAACTGCGGCGGACACCACAGCCCGCCCCAGATGCCGCTGCCGGGTCGTTTCTCCAGCAGGATATCGTTGCCGTGCATCAGCAGCAGAAAGGTGGCGTGTTTTTCCGGAACGGCTTTGCGCGAGCGCGGGGTGGGCAATTCAGGCACGCGATTGGTTTGACAGGCGATACAGCCGGCTTGCACGGGGCACTCGTCGCACTTCGGCCTACTGCGCGTGCAGACGGTGGCCCCAATGTCCATCAGCGCCTGCGTGTAGCTGGTGATATCGTGTTGCGGCAGCAGCGCTTCGGCCTGTTGCCAAAGTTTCTCCTCCACAACTTTATTTCCCGTCCATCCTGCGATGCCGCAGTAGCGCGCCAGCACGCGCTTGACGTTGCCGTCCAGTATCGCGCGGCGCTCGTGATAAGCCAGCGCGCAGATCGCGGCGGCGGTGGAGCGGCCGATGCCGGGGAGTTCGAGGATCTGTTCGAAGTCGTGCGGGAATTCACCGCTATATTGCTCGACGATGATCTGTGCAGTCGCATGCAGGTTGCGTCCGCGCGCGTAGTAGCCGAGGCCGCTCCAGTGCGTCAGCACTTCGTCTTCGCTGGCGGCGGCGAGTGCCGCGATGGTCGGGAACGACGCGGTGAAGCGCTGGTAATACGGGATGACGGTGGCAACCTGGGTCTGTTGCAGCATGATCTCGGACAGCCATACGCAGTAGGCATCGGCACCCTGCCACGGCAAATTGTGGCGACCATGCTGGCGTTGCCAGCGGATCAGGCGGGAGGTGAAACTGCCCACTAGCGGAACAGCCCCCTCAGTCTGCCATTTACGCTGCCCTGATACAAACTGGCAGACAGCGGCGCAAGATTCGCCTGACCGCTGCGTGCCTTGATGTCCAGCCGTACATTGCTGGATTTGATATTCACCACCTTGAGCAAACCGATACGCAGGCTGCCGGCCAGATTGAGCTTGCGCAATGCAGACAGGTCGAGCGGCTGCTCCGCTTCGGCAGATTCTGGCGAAGCGGCTTTCGCTTCGCCTGCCGATTTTTTCGGCAGGTACAGGTCAGCGTCGAGCTGGTCAACATCCACGTCGAAGCGGATCGCCGGCTCGGCAAACCCTCTCACGCCTATCCTGGCCTTGACCTGACTTTGCAGCAGACCACCCGCCAGGTTCGCCTGTACGGTTTCCTTGGCGGCATCGACTTGCATATTGCCTTTCAGCTCGCTGTTCACAGATTTGCCGGGCAGCCTGTCGCCGGTGGCATTCAGCGCCAGCACAAGGTTGGAAAGGTTGAATTGCTGCGCTTCGACATTGCCGGACAACGGCGAGGTGAGTCTCACCTTGAACGCCTGCTCCGGCTGTTTCATATCCAGATCGAGCGTCATGGCGCTGACCCTGAATGATTTCGCATCACCCTCCACGCCGGGCAGTGACAGGATTGCGGTGATCTTGCCGGAGGCGTCGTCCAGCTTGACATTCAGCGTCAGCTTGTCGCCGGAGAATTTGCCTTTGGTGAGGCTCAGCGCGGGCGCGTCCAGCGTGGCCTCGAAGTTGTCTTTCGCCTTCATTCCCGTTGCATTCAGGGTGAACTTTTTTGCGCCGAATTCCTGCGCGGACCAATCTGCGTTGGCATCGCCACTGGCCTTCAGCTTGAGGTTGCTGATGCCGAGCGCCGTGCCGCCAGCCTGCAGATCCAATCCCTCCAGACGGCAGGACTGCTTGTCCAGATCGAAAGTCAAGGTGGTTTGCAGTTGGGTGGCGATGTCCAGTCTTGGCTGATTGGCTTGCACAGAGGCCGACAGATCGATCTTACCCGGCACGCCGTTGGCGATGCGTCCGGTATGCAGGTTCAAATCCTTGATGGCGTATTGCGCGCCGCTGGCTTCATCGCGATAAGTCAGGCTGGTTTTTTCGATGGACACGGCGGCGATGTCGAACCCGACCGGCGGCCTGTCGCCCGTTTTCTTCGCTGCTGTTTTTTCCTCTTGGCTGCCGAGCAGGTCGTCGATGTTGGTCGTGCCGTCCTTGCGTTTGACCAGCGTGGCTTGCAGGCCGCTCACCGCCACTTCAGCCACCATCGCCTGCCCGGAGAATAGCGGCAGCAACGCCAGTGAAACGCGCGCCGAATCGATCGCGGCAAACTGTTTGTCGCTGTTGAACTCGGATAGCGACGCCTTGCCGACATTTGCGCCGATATTCGGGAAGAACGACAGCGTGATGTCGCCATCGAGGCGCAGGTCGCGCTGCTTGTTCTCCTTCACCGCCTTGATGACCCGATTCTTGTAATCGTTCGGATCGAAGGTTGCCGCCACGTATACCACGCCTGCCGCAACGATGCCAACCACGGCACTCGTACCCAGCAAACCGTATTTGAGGATTTTATTCATGTCCGCCCCTCCGCTGAGAGATTGGGATAGAAGACGAAGGAATTATAGCGGAGCATGCGCAGGGCGAAACGCATCGCGGTTCCGCCGCGGATCTATATCACTTTCGAGTAGCGCGCATGCTCGGTGCGCGTGCGCAGATACTTGTCGAAGATCATGCAGATGTTGCGGATCAACATGCGCCCCTTCGGCGTGACACTGATCCATTGCGGGGAAATTTCCAGCAGCCCTTCGCGCTCGTATTCGCGCAGCTCTTCCATTTCGGTGGCGAAATACTGGTCGAAGTCGATCAGGTAGGCAATGTTGAACGACTCCTTGGAAAGCTCGAAGTGGCACATCAACGCCTGGATGATGGCGCGGCGCACCAGGTCGTCGGCATTCAGTTCCAGACCGCGCATGATGGGCAATTGATCCCGGTCCAGCGCGTCGTAATAGTCTTCCAGTTCGCGGTAGTTCTGGCTGTAGGTCGGGCCGATTTTCCCGATGGCGCTGACGCCGAGCGCGACCAGATCGCAATCGGAATGAGTGGAGTAACCCTGGAAATTCCGATGCAGCCGACCCTGGCGTTGCGCCACGGCGAGTTCGTCCTCCGGCTTGGCGAAGTGATCCATGCCGATATACACATAGCCCGCCCCGGTCAGTTTGTCCACCGCCATGCTGAGAATGTCCAGCTTCACCTGCGGCGCAGGCAAATCTTCTTCGTGAATGCGCCGTTGCGGCTTGAAGACGGTCGGCATGTGCGCGTAGTTGTAGATCGACAAACGGTCGGGATTTGCCGCAATAATCTTGTCCAGCGTCGTGCCAAAGCCTTTAAGCGTTTGTTTTGGCAGGCCGTAGATCAGGTCGATGCTGACCGACTTGAAGCCGTTGGCGCGCGCGGCATGGATGATGCGCAGGGTCTCTTCCTCGCTTTGAATGCGGTTCACCGCGCGCTGCACCTCGGCGTCGAAATCCTGCACGCCGATGCTGATGCGGTTGAAGCCTTCCTTGCCGAGCAGCGCGATGGTTGCGTCGCTTACCTTGCGCGGATCGATCTCGATGGAGTATTCGCCGTCTTCCACCAGTTTGAAATGCTGGCGTATCACCGCCATGATCCGGCGAATTTCATCATCGCTCATGAAGGTCGGCGTGCCGCCGCCGAAGTGCAATTGCTCGACCACTTGCCGCGACCCGAGCAACTTCGCCTGCATGTCCATTTCCTTGAGCAGGTAATTCACATATTCGGCAGACTTGCTGCGATCCTTGGTGATCACCTTGTTGCAGGCGCAGTAGAAGCACAGCGTATTGCAGAACGGAATGTGGATATACAGCGACAGCGGGCGGGCGATGCCGCCGATCTCGCGTTTTGCCACCCATTCCTTGTAACTTTCCGCGTTGAACGCCTCAATGAAGCGGTCCGCAGTAGGATAGGAGGTGTAGCGCGGGCCGTTTTTATCCAGCCGGCGTATCAGCTCCAGATCCACGACCAGTTGATTGACCGGCTCATTCATAAAATACCCCCCGCAACATGTCTTGTATTATGCCGACTGTCCACCCGTTACCGGTTTGATATATGTCAAGATTCATGTCACACTTAATAAAATAAAACAACAAATGACGAATAAAGGCGGGGTTCCCGCTTCCCCACTACCAAAGGCAGACAACGTGCAACAACCTGTTTCAAACTCTCGCCTCAAGATAGCCTGCTCCAACTGCAACCTGCGGGAACTGTGTTTGCCTGTCAATCTCAGTATTGGTGAAATACGGCAACTGGATGCGATCAGTCATCTCAAGCGCAGCTATGTGCGCGGCGATTACCTTTACCGCAGCGGCGGCAAATTCCAGTCGCTGTATGCCATTTACCGCGGTTCCTTCAAAACCCAGGTGCTGCACGAGGACGGGCGCGAGCAAGTGACCGGCTTCCAGATGATCGGGGAAATTATCGGCCTGGATGCGATTTGCACTGACCACCATGCCTGCGATGCGGTCGCACTGGAAAACAGCGAGGTGTGCGAATTGCCGTTCAACAAACTGGAAGCGTTAAGCCGCGAATTACCCAGCCTGCAACGCCACCTGCACAAGATCATGAGCCGCGAAATCGTGCGAGACCAGGGCATCATGCTGTTGCTCGGCTCGATGCGCGCCGAAGAACGATTGGCCGTATTTCTGCTCAGCCTGTCGCAACGCTTTGCCGCGCGCGGCTTGTCGCCAACCCAATTCCAGTTGCGCATGTCGCGCCAGGAAATTGGCAGCTATTTGGGGTTAAAGCTGGAAACCGTCAGCCGCGCATTTTCGCAATTTCAAAATAACGGCCTGATAAGCGTCAATACCCGCTCGGTGGAACTGATTGACCTGCCCGGTTTGCGCGCCTTTATCGGCAAACAACATTAACGCGCAACGATCTGCCGGGCTTCCCGCTTCTCGGCAGCGGCTTATGGCTATCCCAAATGCATGGCCGGGCCAGCATCCAGCAAACCGCGCTCAAAAATGACCATGGAACGCAAACTGTACTGGGGCATCGCCATTCTTTCGGTCTTGATTTTCGCGGGCTCTTTTTTCACGCCGGGGAAATCCAGCCAGAGAAATGACCTGCCCTGGCATATCGAACATCCCACACCGGACACGACACGCATCTTCGGTCTGACGCTCGGGTCAAGCACCACCAATGAAGCGGAACAGTATTTCCGCGAAGAAGCCAAGCCCAGCCTGTTCAAATCGCCGGACGGGCAACTGGTCGCCGAGATGTTCTTCGAACAGGTCACACTGGCGGAATTAAAATCCAGAATCGTCATCAACATCGCCGTTCCCGCTGCGGAATTGCAGGCCATGTATGAACGCGGCCTGCGCATCAGCACGGCGGGAGGCAGCAAAAAAATCACGCCGGCGCCGGATGATGCAGCCCGACTGCGCGAGCTACCGATCAGCAGCCTGACCTACATGCCATCCATCCGTCTGGAAGAGGAAATTTTCCTGAAACGCTTCGGCAAACCGGCCCAGCGCATCCGTGAAGCAAAAAACGGCGCAGTCCACTGGCTGTATCCGCAAGACGGCCTGGACATCACTTTGGGTGGCAAAGAAAAATCGGTGCTTCAATATGTCCCGCCCAAGGACTTCGATAAACTGCTGCAACCATTGCTCCTGAACGAAGAAGCGCTCAACTAGATTTATCCGGCTCGCTATCCTGCTTGCCTTCTGGCTGATGAACCATGTCATCATCATCGTCCAGCAGAATCCGGTTGGCATTGCCTTCCATGTCCTCGTACTGCCCCTTTTTCACCGCCCATATCAACACCACGAAAAATATCAGGCCGAAGAACATCATGCCGGGTATCAGACTGTAAATTACATCCATGGCACCCCCTTATTGCTTCTTGAATAAAGTACGTATGCGCGCCGCGTTGCCGATTACCACCAGCGAGCTGAGCGGCATGGTAATCGCCGCCACCAGCGGCGTCACCAGCGCCAGCATCGCGAGCGGCACCATGATCGCATTGTAAACAAAGGACAGGCCGATGTTCTGCTTGATGGTGCGCAGGGTGCGGCGCGACAGCAGAGTGGCCAGCCGCACTTTGTCCAGCTCGTTGTGCATCAGCACGATGTCGGCGCTTTCCACCGACACATCGGTGCCCGAACCGAGCGCGATGCCGACATCGGCGCGGATCAGCGCGGGCGCATCGTTGATGCCGTCGCCCACCATCGCGACCACCGCGCCGTTCTGTTGCAGTTGGCGGATCACGCCGTCCTTGTCCTGCGGCAGCACCTCGGCGATGGCTTCCATGCCGCCCAGTTGCCGCGCGATGGCCTCGGCAACCGGCTTGCGGTCGCCGGAGAGCAGGGTCATGGCGATGCCCGCCGCGCGCAACTCATTCACCAGTTGCTGCGCATCGCCGCGCAGTTGGTCCGCCAGCGCGAACACGGCGATGTGCGCGCCGCCCATTGCGGCATGCACGCAACTCATCGCCTGCGCTTCCAGCTCGTGCGCCCGCGCCTGTAGTTGCGCATTGAGCGCAATGCCATTCCTTATCAACCAATCTGCGTTGCCCAGCAACACGGTTTTCCCCTCCACGTT
>JANLID010000089.1 GCA_024654105.1 Gallionella sp.
TGCCGCTGAGGCCAAAGCGCGCGAGGAGGCAGAACATCGCGCCAGAGAAGAGGCCAAATTAAAAGCGCAGCAAGAAGCGGAAGCCGCCCGAATAGAAGCACAACAGGAAGCTGCGCGGATCAAGGCTGAAGCCGAAGCCGAAGCCGAAGCCGAAGCCGAAGCCGAAGCCGAAGCCGAAGCCGAAGCAAAAGCCCGGGCCGAGGCTGAAGTCAAGGCGCGCGAGGAAGCGGAACTTCGTGTCAAAGAAGAAGCTGAACTGCGTGACAACGAAGCCATGCTGCTCAAATCAGTGCAGGATGCTGTTCATGGACGCGTGTCGGCCGAAGCGGAAAAGATAAAGCCAGGGGATGTATCGAGCGCACGGTCCACCATTGCAACCGTGTTGTTCTTTGACGTGGTCGGCTATACCAAGCAGTCTGTCAACAAACAAATCAAGATCAAAAAACAATTCAATCAACTGCTTTCCGATTGTCTGACTGCGCAAAGTGATGGCGATCGCATCATTCTGGATACCGGGGATGGCGCGGCAATAGGCTTCTTGCAACATCCCGAAGATGCGTTGAAAGTGGCAACGCAATTTCGCAAGACGGTGATGGCGAATGAGCACAAGGATTTCCCCAACCTGAAAGTGCGCATCGGTATTCACCTTGGCCCCGTCAATATCATCCGGGACGTAAACGGCCAAAATAATATGGTCGGTGACGGCATCAATGACGCCCAGCGCGTGATGAGCTTTGCCGATACCGATCAAATTTATATTTCCCGTTCCTATTATGATTTCGTTTCGCGGCTGAGCGACGAGTACGCCGATTTATTCCAGTATCGCGGCTCGCAACAAGACAAGCATGGGCGCGAACACTTGGTTTATGAGATGGTAGATGCTTTGGCAACTGCGGCGGAAGTTGCCTTGCCGCAAGCTGATGAAGCGGCTCCGGCAATGAAACTGGAGCCATTCAGCTTGGCGATGTCTGAAGCAGAGGCGTGTCCTGCACCGGCGGCACATGAAAAACCGGAATCGCAGCAGGATGGCGCTACGCGATTGTTGAGCGATGCAGGACAGCTTAACCAGCCGCGAAAAGTGGGCAAGCCGGATGACGCCGAACAAGTCGCGCAGCAACCACCACCGTCTCAGGCTGACATCGCCGGAAAACCGCCCAAGCCTGTCGCAAAGGCGCATATGCCTTCCGAGGAAGAGGTGAGAAAGTTGGCAGAAGCGCAGGCCAAAACCTGGGCCGGAGCCGAACAACGCGCCGCTGAAGCCGCCAGAGCCGGCGTGGAGCGCGCCGCCCAACCGCATGAGGTGGCACATCCGGCCAAAGATATGCAGGCTGCGCGCGCCAGCCGGAAGCCAATACCTTGGGGCAAGGCGGGTGCAGGATTATTTGTGGCGCTATTGGCCGCTTTGTTCGCCGTTCCATATCTGTTGCCCACGCAGGGCTATGCGACCAGAATCGAACAACTGCTCACGGCCAGATTGCAACAGCCGGTGCATATCGGGCGGTTGACGGGGCGTCTCTTGCCCGTGCCGCGTCTGGAATTGAGCAATATCTCGATTGGTGAAACGAAGCAAGTCCAGGTGCAGCAGGCGCAAGTCAATTTTGGGTTATTCGCGCTGTTCTCTTCAAACAAACCGATCAGCGCTGTCGAACTGAACGGTGTGCAGATCAGCAATGCAGACTTGACGCAAATAGCCGCATGGCTGTCAAAGATTGCCGCCGATACCCAGTACCCGATTGCCCTGATCAAGTTGGGTCAAGGCAAGCTGGAAGCGGAGGGTGTGCAGTTATCGGGAATAGGCGGTGAAGTCGGCTTTACTCAAGCCGGGAAATTCGTCCAGGCGAAACTGTACGCCGAGGGAAGCAAGTTTGCGCTGGACATCAACGCCACGCCGGAAAACAAGATGCGGGCATCAATCGTGGTGCGCGGCGGCGCATTGCCATTGCTGCCGGACTGGACTTTTGACGAGTTGAGCGCCAGCGGCGAATTGGATAATGACGAATTGATGATTAGCAATCTGGATGGGCGCATCATGGGCGGGACATTGCTCGGCAGTGCGCGCATCGGCTGGCGGTCCGGCTGGCGCGCTGAGGGAACGCTGGTGGCCAAGGCGATTACGTTGCAAAACATAAGCAAGGTGCTGAATGGCGATATGGATGGCACGGCGCGCTTCCGGATGCAGGCCGCAAGTTTGCCGAAGCTTGTGGCAACATCGACAATGGAGGGCGCCTTCGTCATCAAGAAAGGCATTATCAGCGGCATGGATATTGTCGAGACTGCCCGTTTGCGCAGCAGGGAAAATCTGCCGGGCGGGCGCACGCATTTCGATGAGTTGAGCGGCGACCTGTCTGTTGCGGATGGTGTTTACGCGTTCCGGCAACTGAAGATGAATGCCGGGGTGCTGACTGCAACGGGCACACTGGATATTGCCAAGCAGCAGATGTCCGGGCGCATTCTGGCGGACTTGTCAATGCGCGCGGGAATGGGGCCGGTTGCGCTGCAAATCGGCGGGTCAACCGACAGTCCGGCGTTGCGCGCTGGGCCTTGATTTCTCTCTCGTTGCGATCGTTTACCCCAATACCTTGGCGATGCGCTCCAGCGCTTTGCTGAGGTTGTCCATCGACGTGGCGAACGACAGGCGGACACAGCCTTCACTGCCGAAGGCCGAACCGGGCACCACTGCCACACCACCTTGCTCCAGCAGGTATTCGGAAAGCGCGATGTCGTTGGCTTCCTTGAGCTTGCCGCGCTGGTGCAAATTGGCGATGGCGGCGCGCATGTCCGGGAAGGCGTAGAACGCGCCGCCCGCCATGATGCACTGCACGCCGGGAATTTTGTTCAGTTCGTTCACCACGAACACATGCCGCTCGCGGAATGCCTTGAGCATCGGCGCGATGCAGCCCTGGTCGCCATTTAATGCGGCTTCCGCCGCCACCTGCGAAATCGAAGTCGGGTTGGAAGTGCTTTGCGACTGTATATTCTCCATCGCGGTGATGATGTTCTCCGGCCCTGCCGCGTAGCCGATGCGCCAGCCGGTCATCGCGTAGGCCTTCGATACGCCGTTCAGCACCATGGTGCGCGGAGTCAGGTCAGGGCAGGCATTCAGGATGTTGACGAATTCCGCATCGGTCAGCGCGATGTGCTCATACATATCGTCGGTGGCAATGAGAATGTTGGGATACTTGCGCAATACTTCGCCCAGCGCCTGCAAATCTTCCCGCGAATACACCGCGCCGGAAGGATTGCTAGGGCTGTTGATTACCACCATTCTAGTTTTTGACGTGATCGCCGCTTCCAGTTGCGCGGCGGTCATCCGGAAACCCTGCTCGATGCCCGCCTGTACGATTACCGGCTTGCCTTCCGCGATGAGCGCGATGTCCGGATAGGATACCCAGTACGGCGCGGGAATGATCACCTCGTCGCCGGGGTTGAGGTAGGCAAGCGCCAGATTGAAGAAACTCTGCTTGCCGCCGCAGGAAACCAATATCTGTTTTGCCGTGTAGTCCAGCCCGTTGTCGCGCTTGAACTTGGCGATGATCGCCGCCTTCAGCGATGGCGTGCCGCCGACGGCAGTGTATTTGGTGAAGCCCCTGTTGATTGCGGCAATTGCCGCATCCTTGATGTGTTGCGGCGTATCGAAATCCGGCTCGCCCGCCCCCAGTCCGATGATGTCCTTGCCTTCCGCCTTGAGCTTCGCCGCGCGGGCGGTCACAGCGAGAGTGGGCGAGGGTTTGATGGCTTGTACGCGAGTTGAAAGTTCCAAGATATTTCCTTACGGGTTAGACGCAGGCGCGGATTATACCTGTGCGACAGGGAAGGTGGGATGGGGGAGCCACCCCACCCCAGGATGAATTTGTCCTCCCAATAAATTCTTAACGTATTAAGCGGTTAAATGTTTTCCTGAACATTAGCGCACGGCCTGCGTACAAAGCGCGAATGCAAGCCAATCTAAACGCGCTGCGCGTCCGCCCCGTGAGCAAGAGCGAAGAAGCTCGCTATCGGGA
>JANLID010000115.1 GCA_024654105.1 Gallionella sp.
TCCATGCAGCAATTTATCGAGTGGTTTGACTTGCGCCATATCAGCAAATCGGCGGCGCAGTTCAATCCGGAGAAGCTGCGCTGGTTGAATCAGCATTACATCAAACTGGCCGACAATGCGCGCCTGGTCAAGCTGGTGCGCAAGCATCTGGCCGAACGCGGCGTGCAGGTGAGCGAGGCGCCGCAACTGGAGGCAGTAATCGCCCTGTATAAGGAGCGTGCCGCGACGCTGCTCGAGCTGGCGGATGAGGCGGAAGCCTTTTATGTCGAAATACATCCGGCGCAGGAGTTGCTGGATGCGCACCTTGTGCCGGAAGTGCTGCCCGCGTTGCGCGAACTTGCCGAACGCTTTGCCGATGTCGAGTGGAAAGCGCCCGCGCTGGGCGCGCTGATCAAAGAATTGCTGGCCAAGCACAATTTGAAAATGCCCGGACTGGCGATGCCGTTGCGCGTGATGCTGGTCGGTCAAACGCATACGCCGTCTGTCGATGCAGTGCTTGCGTTGTTCCAGCGCGAAACTGTGCTGGCACGCATGAAAAAATATTTGTGATTTCGCCGGGTATTCCACGAATTTGATGAGTTTTCAAACTCATGCCTGCTCTTTTTTCGGGGCAGTGATATATCACCAATGCAGCGCGCGGAATTGCGCGGTCTTTTTCAGTTGATGCTGCTGCATGCGGCTTACCACGTTGTCCAGTACTTCCAGTGCGTTGAAGAGGTACGGTCCCTTGTTGAGCATTACGCATTCGGCGCGTTCCGCCATCGCGGCATCGGTGATCTCGGCGCGCGACGGGATGTCCTGCTTGACCATGTTCTCCAGCACCTGCGTCGCCCAGATCACCGGCACACGCGCCGCTTCGCATAACCACAGAATTTCTTCCTGGATTTCCGCGAGCCGGTCGTAGCCGATTTCCACCGCCAGGTCGCCGCGCGCGATCATCACGCCGAACGGATGCCGCCCGGCGCCATGAACGATGATCTCCGGCAGGTTTATCACCCCGGCGGGCGTCTCGATCTTGGCGATGACGCCCATGTCCCGCTTGCCGCGCGCTCGCAGTTCAGCGCTCAATTTGTCAATGTCCTCTGCGCATTGCACGAAGGATAGACCGACGATGTCGGCGATCTCCACGGCACAATCCAGCGCGTTCAGGTCATCGTCGTTCAGTATCGGCAGCGCGATCTTGCTGTCGGGAAAATTAAGACCTTTCTCCGCGCCAATGATCTCGCCCTGCTGGCGCGCACGTGTGATGCGCAACCATGCGCCGTGCTTGTCGAGCTTTTCGATGGCCGCGCCGATGCGCCCGTCGTCGATCCATATTTTGTGCCCGGCCCCGATAAAATCGAACACCCTGGAATCACTACATGCGATATGCGCCGGCTTGACCACCTTGCCGGCGGCGTTGCGTTTTTCCGGCTTGCCCGCGATATCCTCGCGTGTCAGCAGCAACAGGTCATCCTGAAACACGCGAATCTTCGCCGGCGGCGGAATGAAATCGCCGCTCAATACCGTGGCATCGATGCCCTTGTTGCGTTTGGCTTGATGCTGCAAGGCCGTACCGATGCCGATATACGCGCCCGCTCCGCAGGTCGCCAGCACTTCGATGGGCGATAGCCGCCCGACAATGCGCAGACGGCGCTCGCGCTTGCGCAAATCCTCGAACAGGATGCTGTCGCCGGCCTTGACTTTATCCAGCCACGCGGCGGGAACGCTGAGGCGCGCCGGGACGCGCTGACCGATCTTGTTAACCCTCGCGCCGCAGCCCGGCGCGCCGGATGCATCGAGGATCACCCGGCCAGGCTGCACCATCCGGCCGCGCTCGTCGCGTTTGACTGCGAGGTGCAGCACGGCTGGGCCGGCAGTCATGAACGCAGTGCGCAATTTAGGCCCGGCCAGATCCATCAGGATTTTGCACGGCCGCCCGGTTTCCTTTTCCGCACGGCGCACATGCGCGGCCATATTGCGCCACGCCGCAGCGTTGTCGTGGGCGCAGTTGATGCGCGCGCAATCCATACCACGCACCAGCAGATCGTGCACATACAGATATTCCGCCGCCGCTTCGCTCGGCAACGTCACCATGAAGCGCGTCCAGCGTTTCTGCGGCGCATCGCCCAGCAACAGGCCGGTATGCCGCTTCAACAAAGCTTCATCGCGCCCGATGGCGCGCGCCGAATCCGGCACGAGCTGCGCCGGGCGCACCTCGCCGACCATGTGCTGCAACACATGAATCACCGAATCCAGCGTCAGCAGCACATGCGCCTCGCAACGCCCCAGCGATGACAAACCGAGCGTGGCGAGCCGCTGCTGCAAGGCGCGCAGATCATGACGGCGCAGGCCGACATACGCGGCCAGATTGGTCGCGCTGGGGATGAAGGTGCGGTTTTTCAGATGCGGCCGCCACTTGCGCAGCAAGGCCTGCTGGGTTTCTTCGACTGCGGTACGCAGCGCCTGCACCGCTTCCAGCAGTTCCTGCAAATTAAATGTCGCTCTTGTGTATGCCATATCACTCCTTTGCGTGGCTATTGAGATCGTGCGCGCAGCGCACGCTACTCAGTCCTCATCCCTCAGTCCTGTGTTTTCTGGCGCGCCATTTCCGTACCACCACTATTCGCCACACCACGCGTACTACGAAATATCCGGCAATTGCCAAGCCCACGGCAAGCAGCGGCAAACCGATCAGGAACGGCTTACCGAGCATCTCCAGCCAGTCCCGCAACTCGCCCAGCCAGTCATGCCACCGCAATTCCGAAAATGACAGTTGCGCTATCGGCGCACCGCTGTGCGTACCGCTCACCCACGCGCCGAGTTCATAAGCCAGCACATACAGCGGCACGATGGTCAACGGGTTGGTATACAGCGTGGTGAACGTCGCCACCGGCAAGTTGACGCGCAGCAGCACCGCCAGCAGCACGGCGGAAATCATCTGCAACGGACCGGGGATCAGGCCGCAAAACAAGCCGATCGCCACTCCGCCCGCCACCGAGCGGCGATGCAGATGCCACAGGTTGGGATGATGCAGCCAGCCGCCGAACGGTTTGAGCCAACGATGGTTTTTTACCGTTTCGTGGCGTGGCAGGAATTTGCGGAAGAATTTGCGCATGGCTTCATTCTACCAGCCGCTCCGGCTACCTAATTCCATAAACCCAGAAAATTCATTAGCAGTTTGTTGAAATTCACCCCAATTTCAGGACGCTTCGGTGAGCCAGAATAAAATTTTCAAACCAAACACTCTGAATCCTCTCGAAATGGGCGCTTACATCTCATCACTTTTGCATTTTTTGCCGATATTTCATGGCAAACTGCAAAAATGGACGCACCTCTCCTGTCTATCCTGTACCAACAAGTTCCGCCTGTACGGCAAACAGCTTGGGCAAACGACGCAGATTGACCGTCAACATAGCCAGCGTGAATACATCGGCCACCTTTGCCCGACCGCGCAACTTGGTTTGCCGGATCGTCGAGCCGTGCCGCTTGGCATCGCCGAACAAGGTCTCGATCATCTTGCGGATCACCCGGCTGACGGCATAACCGCGATGCCGCGTGGTGCGTGCGTCAATATTGCTCTCGCGCCGGGCGCGCTTGCCGGTTTTGGTGTCGTACTCGTAAGTGTTCTGCGCCACATGCGGCGTGACGTTGATTTCGCGACAGTCCGCAACGAAACCTTCGGTATCAAAGTTTTTGTCCGCACCCAGGATCTTGCGGGACTTCCCCGGCAAGGTTCCAGGCATGGCGAGAGCGGCTTCGCGTCCGGCGGTGCCCGAGGCCAGGGTGAGCCGGGTATCGACGGCCAGCTTGTTGCGGTTCTCCATCAACACGTGACCGATGTAGGCGGGAGCCGCTTCGGCTTTGTTCGACTTGATGAACAGGCGCGCGCCGGCATCGGTGGCGCTTTCGTGGGTGTCATTGCTGCGCTTTTGGCGCTTGAAATCAACCCCCGGGTTGCTTTTGCTGCCGCTCTTGTCCGGCGGGGGGCCATCCTTCGGCACAAAGCTCTTGTGCGAAGCCCGGGCGCGGATCAGCGTGCCGTCCACGCTGAAGTGTTCGGCAGAGAGCCGATCGGCATCTTGGGCTTGTTTCATGACTTGCCCGAACAGCGCTTTGATCACCTCATGTTCGATCAGCCGGTCGCGGTTTTGCGTGTAGGTCGAATGATCCCAAGCGGCATCTTCCATCCCCAGCCCAACGAACCAGCGATACAACATGTTGTAGTCGAGTTGTTCGCACAGCAGCCGCTCGCTTCTGATCCCGTACAGGGCTTGCAGCACCAGGCCGCGCAACAACCATTCCGGGGGCACCGAGTAGCGCCCGCGCTCTTCGT
>JANLID010000120.1 GCA_024654105.1 Gallionella sp.
ATGGCTGCTGCTGGCGCGCTCTTATAGCGGGATGCGGCGCTTCCCCGACGCGGTGCGCGCCTACGAGAAACTGGTCGAACTGGTGCCGGACGTAGCGCAGCTCTGGGCGGATTATGCCGATGTCTATGCGATGAGTAACAACCGGTCATTGCTGGGCGAGCCGGCCAGACTCATCAACAAGGCGCTGGAGCTGGACAGCAACAACCTTCTGGCGCTGGCGTTAGCCGGTTCGGCGGCGATGGAGCGCGGCGATTATGTTGCGGCGATTACGCACTGGACAAAACTGGTCGACCTGTTGCCGCCGGATAATCCCGAATTGCAGATGTTGCGGGATGGCATCAGGCAGGCGCGCGAATTCCTCGCGATGCAACCGGGCGGCAAGGAAAAACTGGCGCAATTGCCGGCCGGTAATACCCCGCAAAAAGCGGCCACCGGTTCGGCGGAAACGATTGCCGGCGTGGTCTCATTAAGCCCCGCACTGGCTGGTAAAACCGTGCCAACCGACACCGTGTTCATTTTTGCGCGTGACGCGCAAGGCAAAGCGCTGCTTGCCGCGTTACGCAAACAAGTGAAAGACTTGCCGCTGCAGTTTGCGTTCGACGACAGCATGGCGATGCAACCGCAAGCGAAGCTATCCGGCTCCGAACAAATCGAAGTGGTAGCGCGTGTATCCAAATCCGGCGACCCCATTGCCAAACCCGGCGATCTGCAAGGAATGACCGGAGCCATAAAACCGGGCGCCGACGGCTTGAGCATTGTGATTGATTCAATCGTGCGATAACCGCTGGCGATATCTTGCGATTGCGGCATTTGATTGCAGAATCGGAAACCGTTATCACCGCGGGTTCAAGAGTAACTTGAGCTCATTGAAGCACTTGAGCAGTTGGAGCATAATTTGCCACGTTGTCACAATTCAATTAACGAGACCTATTAAAATGAACCAGCGGATCTTACTATCGGTTATTGCAGTTACCGGCGCATTACTATTTTCGGGTTATGGTAATGCCGAATCTCGGGCGCAGAAAAAGAGCGGTTCCTCAGTGGAGCCGCCGCCGCAAAAGCAACTCTCCAACAAGACAAATCAGACGATTTCCCTTAAAGGCATTCCTTTTGGCAAGCCGGGCGTAAAGGATGCCTTGCAGAAGATGTGCAAGGGGAAAAAATTCAACTCGATGCATGACAGATGCTCCTTCACGGATAAAAGTAACGTGATCTTGCTTGATTACGAAACCCTGGTTGACGCTGTTGCATCGGTTACCTTGAGCAGCGATGAAGCTCTCATCAAGGTTGTGATAGATGGTTCCACGCAAGAAATGCTAACGCTGGCTAAAGCCCTGGAAAAAAAGTATGGGGAACCGCTGAAGAAAAACACGAAAGTAAAAATTGAGACGGGAGTCTTACTTGATACGGGGGCTTTTGTAGTAAAAGAAGCGGAAGGAAACCAACTTGATAAGGAGACTTTTATCTGGGTGGATGGCCAGGGCTCCCGTATTACTGTTGAGTCTATTTATTCCGATTACAACAAAGGGGGGGTTGTTATCGAATCTTCTTCTTCGGTTGCCGCACAGGACCCCGCTGCAAAGAGGGTAAAAGAGTCTGGAAAATAGAATGTTCACCGACTTATCCTGAGAGGCGAATCGATCTCCTTATGCCATTCAGGTAGAGTTGGTCAGGCTTCCTGCATCATGAAGCTGTACTGTATTTTCATGGTAATGGCGGAACCCGCGACAATGGATGCAAGCGCCAGGAAAGAACCTAAAGAAAGTGTCGAAACCCCGGTTATGCCTTGACCTATGGTACAGCCCATGGCGGTAACGCCGCCGAATCCCATGAGTATGCCCCCAATGATATGGTAGAACATGTCCTGAACAGAGGAGAATGCTTCCCAGCGGAAGGACTTGGAAACTATGGCGTAGAGGAAAGAGCCGATGGCGACGCCAAATACTGTGGCAACGCCGAAAGTGATGATGTTCGAAGCATCGGTCCAGTACGCCCAATATTCAAGGGTGTAGGCAGTCGGGGCGACAAAGGACATCGATTCCGCCAAATGGGAATTGGTGCCCAAATAGGTCATTTCAAGCGTATCGGGGTTCTCGCCAAAGCCGAGGTGTCCGGTAACATACCAGCCGCCTATCACGAGCAGACCAGCGATCAGACCGGCCAGGTTGTTGTCCAAGCTCTTGCGGAATCCCTTGTCCTTGAAAACAAAAATAAGGATGGCCAGCCCGGTGAAGCAGGCAATCGCCAACTGAAGCGTGTTGGGAGAAAGGCCGCCGATGCCCGACAAAAAAGCGGGGAGTGTTTGACTATGTTCGAGCCGTGCGGTGACAGCGGGCGCTTGCAACACATTGACGCGGAATGCGCCAAGTATCCCTTTCAGCGTTGCCATTGCGGCAAACCCTAAAAATATGAGTACGACAACGGATCTCAAGTTGCCACCGCCGATACGCACCAGCGTTTTATTGGCGCAACCCGACGCGAGCGTCATGCCGACTCCGAAGCACAGTCCGCCCACGATATAGGCAAGCCATGGAAAGCTGACGCCGGTATATAACGTCTTGGACAAATCCAGATAGCCAAAATAGGCCAGCATATTGGTGCCGACTATCGCCACCGCAATGGCGAGAAGCCAGGCACGCATACGCCCCCAGTGGCCCATGTTGACGACATCCGAAACGGCGCCCATGGTGCAAAAGTTGGTCTTGTTGGCGATGAACCCGAATACGATGCCTAAACCGAATCCCCACCAGACTATAGTTTTGACCAGAACCGATGCATCCATATTTTGTTATCTCATAAAAAATTATCGAAAACATCCGAATCAAATTAGCCCTGGGTTCGCTGCATCAACCCATCCGGGGATGCATCAACGCCCGGCTAACGCAATACCGGCATTGTCCTCTATGCCGATCAATTTGGGCAGGTTGAGATTGCGCGGCGAGATCACTT
Source organism: Gallionella sp. (assembly GCA_024654105.1). GTDB lineage: Bacteria > Pseudomonadota > Gammaproteobacteria > Burkholderiales > Gallionellaceae > Gallionella. Next base: position 2,950 of record JANLID010000120.1, read on the forward strand.
TTTTGTCCCGCAGATAGTCGGTCACGATATTCCAGATCGGCTCGCCGGTTGCGCCCTCGGCCACCGGCGCCCATCCCGCCACCTTGTATTTCTTGTTGGGATCGAGCGCCTTGCCATTCAGCATCATGTTGTTGATGCGCTTGCCGAAGCCCTTCCGCAAATCGCAGGTATAGCTGATACCGCCGACGCGTACCATGTCCCCGCCTTGCTGCTTGTAGGGGTCGGGATTGAACAGATTGTCGCCGACGTCTTCCATGATGGCCTTGATGGTTTCACCGGTCATTTCGGTCAACGTTGTCTGGGGATAGGTGATCGCGGTCTGATCCATCACGTGTTCCAACGTGATGGCTTCGCCCGGCAATAGCGACGTGCCCCAGCGAAAACCGGGGGAAAATGCCGCGTCCGCACCCTTCACTTCCATCAGCGCATCCAGGATCAGTTGATCGAATGTGCCGTTGAAATTGCCACGGCGGTAAAGCGTGCCTTCTGTGACCGCAAGCTTTTCGGCCAGCTTCGCCTCATAGGGTGCGCGCACCTTCTTGATCAAATTTGCCATTTCCGCATCCGGCTCGATCAGGTTGGCAAATACCGGCAGCAGTTTGTATTTGATGTCGACGACCTTGCCGCCCTTGACTTCAAAATCCATCACGCCGAGAAATTTTCCGTTGGAGCCGGCATTGGTCACCAGGGTTTGTCCTCCGGAATTCTTGACAACGATCGGCGCGGGTACGCCATCATGGGTATGACCGCCCAGAATGGCGTCAATGCCGCTGACCCGGCTCGCCATCTTCAAGTCCACATCCATGCCGTTGTGGGACAGCACCACAACTATCTGTGCGCCCTTGGCCCGTGCTTCGTTGACGACCAGTTGCATATTGTCGTCCTGGATGCCGAAGCTCCAGTCGGGTGTCATGTATCTCGGATTGGCAATGGGCGTGTAAGGGAATGCCTGGCCGATGATCGCGACCGGAATGCCGTTGATGTGCTTGATCACGTAAGGCTGGAAAACTTGGTCACCGAAATCGTTGGTCTTGATGTTCTGCGCAACAAAATCAATTTTACCCTTGAAGTCGTTGTCGACGACCTGTTTGACCCGTTCTGCACCCAAGGTAAACTCCCAGTGGCCTGTCATCACGTCGACACCCAGCAGTTTGCAGGCATCTACCATATCCTGCCCTTTGGTCCACAGTGCAGTGGCCGAGCCCTGCCATGTGTCCCCGCCATCGAGCAGCAATGAGCCGGGGCGGCTGGCGCGGATTTTCTTGATCAGTGTCGATAAATGGGCAAAACCACCCACTTTGCCGTAGGTGCGGGCGGCGTTCTCAAAATCGAGGTAAGTGAATGCATGTGCCTCACGCGTTCCCGGCCTTATGCCGAAAGATTTGAGCAGCTTTTCACCGACAAGATGCGGTGTCTTGTTCAGGCTTTGCCCCAAACCGATGTTGACATTGGGTTCCCGAAAGTAGATCGGCAGCAACTGGGCATGACAATCGGTGATGTGCAGCAGGGAAACATTGCCAAAGGAGGGCGAATCGTAGAAGCCGCCTGTGCTGTCTGCAGCCAGTGCAGCGCGGCTGTTCAATGCAAAGCCTGAGGCTGCTGCCACCGCCAGCATCTGCATAAATTCGCGACGGTTCATCGACATGTGGGCACTCCTGAAAGGGGTTTGGGGCTATGGTGAAACAGATATGCACGGATTAACCGGACAAAATGTCCGCGTTAATCCGTTGCATTGATTTTACTTGCGGAACACCGGGGTTTGCATAGGCAGACCGTTGCTCATGTAGGTCAGGTAATATTCCAAGTTGTTGTATTCCTCGCTGTTCGCATCCTTCGGTTTGGCGCGCACGTTCTTTTCGCATTGCTTGAAACGCCCTTGCAGCGTGACGATGTCTGTACCGCCGCGAAACTCCGGCCAGTGGGATGCCTGGCCGATCATCATGGACAGTTGATCCATGCGGATGAATTTGCCTGCAGCCTGCACATGGCAACTCCTGCAGGAAAAGTTCAGTTGACCGTTCCGTGCAGCATAATATGCCTTGCCTTTCTCATAGGCAGCCAGCGCACCTGCGCCTTCAACCTTGACATTGACTTTCATTCCGTCCGACAGGCTTCTGGCGTAAGCGGTAAGCAAGCCCATTTGCTTTTCGGCGTATTTAAGTTCTTCCTCGCCGTTCGCTTTCAGGCAGGAATTGATGGCATTTTCGAAAGTCACTACACGGTTAGCGGTATTATCGAAATAGGGGTAGTTCCCGGCCACGTTCTTTCCGCCATTTGGAAAGCATGAGGAAAATTTCTTGCCGTTCTTGAACGGTTTCCCCCACATTTTCTGGCCATTGTCCAAATCCATGGAATAGGGAGGAAACGACATGATGTCATCGTACTGACCCTTGGCGTCCGGGTTCATGGCCAGCGCGCCATAGATATAATCATCGAACTTGATGTCAGGGAGCATCTGCTTGTAGTTTTTGATCAAGGCGTTGCGGTCATCGGTAGGGCCTTTAGCGGGACCCGTATGAGCACAGCCGAGCAACAGTCCCGCCATTATGATGTATGCTAGTTTCCGTTTCATGTCGTTCTTTCCTCTTGGTTGGAAGAATCAAATATTTCAAAGCCTTTAGCCTGAATCAGGCTACGACTACTTCACCATCAAACTTGGTGCCGAGATTGTCGACAGCGTTGATGCCAACTTTGTCGCCAGGCTTGGCACCCTTGATCCTGAAGCCGAGGAAGGGGTTTTTTGCAATCCCACCACCCCACTGTGCATCCAGCACCGTCTTGCCATTCAATGTGGCAACGACTTGATTGATAAAGTGTGCCGGTATCAATTTCTCGGTTTTTGCATCCTTGCGCAGTCCGGTTTCCATCGCATGCTGGATCAGCACTTTCACGTCGACAACGTCGCCTTCCATCGTTGCGCGCATTTTCATCGCTTCGGCCATGTTTGTATCCTTTTCAAAATTGTCAAACTAACAAATCAAAGGTGAATTCCCAAATCGGTCTAACTGGATCAGCCGCCGCAACCGCCGATCGTAACCTTGACTTCGCGGCTGTTGGTGTAATTCTTACCGCCCGCTTTCACCGTCACCCGCACGACGGAAGTCTTGGCCATCTTGACGCGCGTGGCGATATACGGCTCGGCACCGTTCGAAAATTCAAAACTGGCAATCATCGGGGTAGGATTCTTTTCCACGAAAAAAGCCATGGAAGTAGTCCCGGGTATATTGCTGGTGGCTGACACCGGCACCACAGCGCCGTTTTCAGCAATATCAGGCGCCTTGATCATGATGTCGCTGCTCTCGGCGGCTCCGCCGTAACCGGCATTATTTATGGCTTCTGCTGGATCCTTCGCCGTGAAAGCGAGGCTGTTCCACGCTGCGGCAAATGCTGCGCCGGGTTTGAGCAAGCCTGTGGCGATCGCGACCGCGACCGTTCCGACTACACCAGCATTTTTCAGAAACGCTCTACGCAATGGATTCATATCACACCTTTCAGATTTAAATTCAACTTAAAGACCTTGTATGTAATCAGTGACCAGCTCGACTTCCTGCTCCGTCAGAATTTTGTTCCTGCCAAAAGGCGGCATCACGGTATCGGGGTTGACAACAGTTTCGTCCCAAATCCTGGCGCGCAATTCGGCACGATCAGGATAGCGCGCCTTCATGCTTACGAGAGGAGGGCCGATATTGCCCGGTGACTCTGCCTTGGGTTCGCCGGGTATCGCATGGCATGCGAGGCAGTTCCCCTTCGTTCTATCGAAAGCCAAGCTCCGGCCATCCGCCTGATCCTCCGCAAAACCCAGGTTTGCCAGGCCCAGAGAGGCTATAAGGGAATACAAAATAGTCGTTTTAATGCGCATTAAAATCTCCTCCTCTTCGTCAGACATTCACCATGAAAATACTTGTACTATATTTCAAAAAATCACAGCTTCATTATACTTCTAGGTGTAAGCATGTCTAGAAATAAAATCGCTCTTGAATGCTAAGACTTTTTTCGCCAAGTCACGATAACTCTTACGGGTTATAAGTTGATAGCTCATAACGGTTATGCTTCGTTTGGTTATCACACCCTGACATAGTCCCAGCCCTGATGTAGACGCTTGTTAATCTGCTCTACTGCAGAGGATGCAACCCCGGTATGTGGTAGTAGCTTCACGATTATGCCCTTTTTTTGCAACTTGCTAATCGTCTGGCTACACGCAAGATAATCCAGATTCGGGTACTTTGCTTGCATCAAAGCAATGCGCTTAGAAAAAAGCGACACATCTGATCTCAGCAAATCCATCCCGCCGGCATTGGCGATGATTTCAATCTTGACCTGACGATTTGCCCGTTTGTAGGCTTCCAGTAAATTCTCAGTCTCATCCAGTGCGGTCTTGAGTCTGACCGGGTTGGAATTGCTGACATGAACAATGATGTTGCCTGGCTCTTCGGCGATGTTGATATTTTGTGCCGCATGGAACAGGTTCATGAGTTTAGGGTCGCTGTTTGCCCCCGAACTTGCAGACATTAGCCAGCCTGATCCCCAGCCCATCAATAGCAGGAGCATGCAAGCTGCCAGGCTGGGCATATTTTGTACATAAGAAGGCCGCCAAGGTGGCAGCTTCTTTACAGGAGACATTCTGTGGGCTGGCAACTGCTGGTAGGCATGTTGCACCACTTCCTTCATGCCGCGCAGTTCGCACACCCGTTCTTTAAGCGCGTCGTCCCGGCCGATTGCGTTAAATATTTCGCTTGTTTCATCCGGCTCAAGTTCATTATCGACAAAGGAATTAAGTAACTCATCAGAAATATATTGATTAGTCATCATATGATTCTCCTTATTTGACTGACCTGCGCCGACTGTTGCGGAGCGAGTTCCTTCAATAGAGTCTTCAACGCCTGCCGTGCCCGGCATAAACGGCTCATGACTGTCCCGACCGGAATAGCCAGAATTGCGGCAACTTCAATATAGGGAAATTCCTCCAGGTCCACCAGCGTCAGCACCTGGCGTTGCCCCATGGGAAGTTTAGCAACTGCGTCCCATACGCGGGAAACGAGTTGCGACCGTGCATGTTCATCTTCTGGCGTGGTTTCACTGACGCAACGGTAATCCTCGAGTTCGTCAATATCTTCCGTCTCCCTGTGCTGGCGAAAATGGTCGCGCCAACAGTTGGCCAGGATACTGAATAGCCAGCCATTCAATAGCGCGGGATCACGCAACTGGCCGGCGTTCTTTAGTGCTTTGATCAGTGTCTCCTGCACCAGATCGTCAGCAAGCGCGGCATTGTGACTCCAGGAAAAGGCTACACGGTATAACTTTGGCCGAATTTGCTCCAATTGTTCCTGGAAGGTATTTGCGCCTGCACCGCCGAATAGGGAAAGGATACTCATCTTTACGCTACACCTAAAGATTCAACTTATGGTTAATCATCTCTATGATGACGGAATAGCAGGCGGAAATATTCCATTTATTTTTTCAGAATGCAGAAAAAAGTTCCAGGGAATAAAAGCCATTCTCCCAGCGTCATCCTTTAGCAACATACTTGAATAACCTCAATTCAGCAATTCGAGGAAAAACACAAAATGATAATGCGCCACGCTCGTGGCGAGTTGTTATTTAACCTGGGAGGGCATGGAAAAATACAAAAATCACATGTGTCGTTAAGGGGCAGCAGCTTTGCCCGCAGGTATTCATCACCACATCCACCACATTCTGGAGACAACCGATGCTTAATTATTCTCGATCCATTTTTCTCGTCATGACATCTCTTTTCATGGTGTTGACCGCCACGCCCGCCGTGTCGGCAGAGGAGACCTTTGCCGATTACAAATATGTCCTGCACATCAGTGATATGGATCCATCCAAGCAGGAACTCATTCTGAACAATGCCTCGAATCTGCTGGCGGCCTATCAACCGGGTGCGGTGGAGGTAGAGATCGTTGCCTATGGCCCCGGCCTGCGCCTCATGTTTGCTGAAAACGTCAATGCACGGCGCATTGACTCGCTTTCCCAGAGCGGCGTGAAATTCTCTGCATGCGCTGTAACGCTCAAGGGCATGACAGCGCAACTTGGCTATGAGCCGAAGCTCAATCCGGGTGCCACTGTTGTGCCCGGCGGCATCGTGCGTATCGGCGAATTGGTCAAGAAAGGGTACATCTACGTCAAACCATGACACACGCTGTGACTTGGCCATTCATTCATTTTTCCAGAGTGCAAGCCCTGTTCAATTTACGCAACTATCATTAATTTAGAGGAGTAACAAAATGGGAGTTAACAAATATTTCAAGCGCGCACTGATCAGCGCAGCCTGCACACTGGCTTTCGCCGCAGCGGGCACGGCCAATGCAGCCAACTGGCTGATGCTGCAGGGTACCGAAGATCCGGGCGCTTCTGCACGCGCTTATGTGTGGGGCTTTGTTCAGGCACAGTACTCGAAGGACTTTAGCAACGCCAATGCGGCTGGGCAATACGTGCCACCAAAATTGCTTGGACCCGATCTGAATTCCCAGTCCGGTTTCAATGTCAACCGGGCACGGATCGGTGTACGTGGCACGGGTTTCCCGATTGACAGCCAGACTAACTATTTTTTGCTGCTTGAGATGGGCAACAATGGCATCACCAATGGTGGCAATGCTTTTGCCAAATTGACCGATGCCAGTGTGACCCTGAATCACATTCCGGGTGCACGTATCCGTTCCGGCCTGTTCAAGTACCCCGGCGCCGAGGAGGGGTTGCAGGCCATTCACGTGTTCGACTACATCAACTTCACCGAAGTCACCAACGGCCTGCTGCTGGAGCGCTTCCCCAATCACGCCTATACGGCAAACGTAGCCGCCCAAACCCAGACCCAGTTGCAGACCGGCGGCTCCCTGAACGCCTTTAATGCGCCGGTAGGTGCCTTCCGCGATGTGGGTATACAGGTGTTCGATGCGTTTGATGTGGGCAAGGACTGGGAAGTTTCCTATGCCGCGATGATCGGCCAAGGCAACGGTATCGAATTCGACAATGTCGATGGAAAATATGACACCTACCTTTATCTGTCAGCCGAGAAGGAGTTCGGCGGCAAGGGACCCCGTGTGGAGGGCTTGAAGTTCTTTGCCTGGAATCAGTCAGGTAAGCGCCTGCTGGATAATACGAATGATGCCATTGCCAATCCTGTTCTCTATAAAAGGGATCGCGTTGGCCTGGGTGTGAAGTACATGAAGAAGCCGTTCCGTTTTACGGCTGAGTACATCACCGCCGACGGTATGGTGTGGGTCGGCCCGGACAAGCCGACCTTCACATTTGCCAGTACCAACGGGGCTGATGCCAAGGCCGACGGCTGGTATATGGAAGGCGGCTGGTACATTCCGAATACAAAGTGGGAACTGGATCTGCGTTATGACATCATGGATCGTCTGAAAGGCCGTACCGATGAACACACGTTCACCAAATGGACCGTCGGCACACAGTATCACTTTAATCCCAAGACACGCCTGACCGTCAATTACGAGGTTCGTGACTTCGAGTGCACCGCTGCAGGGACGCCTTGCACAAATGCCAACAAGAACTTGAATGGCGTGGGTAACAAAGTCGGCGTACAGGTGACGGCAGTTTTCTAAGAACGAATATTTGTTGTAGTCTTCATGCGGCCCACCAGTTAATCTGGTGGGTTTTTTATAAGTATTATTGAAAATCACTACCCAGCGCTGCTTGCAGGATATAGACTCCGAAGTATGTTCTTAGGCTGTGGAGTTGCGCTACGCTAACAATCACTATTTCCAGGATGAGGAACGCAATGACCTTGTTTGATTCATACAGTTTTAAATGGTTATGCCTGCTGGCAGCGGCTATTGTGCTATCCGGTTGTGCCGGCATGGAAAGCAGCAACGAGAGACAGTCCGGGCGCATCAAGATCATATCCGAGCCTGCCGGTGCTGTTGCCTATGCGGACGGCAGCGAGCTTGGCATCACTCCGCTGGAGATTGTGCCCGGCGATCACTTTCGCTCGGGTTTTGTGGGCATCTCCTACCGGTATAATGGCAAGCTCAGCATCAAGAAAGCCGGCTGCGAGACCTGGTTGACCGAGGTTGACGATGCTATCTTGGCCAAGGATGTACACGCCAAGCTGAAATGTGATCCTGATTTCAAGACATCATCTACTTCCACCCCTTCTGCTGGCAGCACATCAATGGTGAACTCACCGCCCAAGGATCAAATTATTGAACGGCTGGAGCGCATTGAGTCTCTGCATAAAAAGGGGCTGATCAGCGACGAAGAGTACAAACAGTTGCGGACTCGCATTATTGAGAAGCTCTGACGTCAAAAGCATGACAGCTACCTCTGCTGAAATCACCGCAGAAGAGCTTGAAAATTCATTGCGGTATTTTTTAATTAGATGCAGAAGGAGTGGACAATGTTTCGAAGTGCACTGGCAGCAATGCTGCTGTTCGCTGGCTTAGCACATGGCGTCCTGGCGGCGGGCGATCACATGGCTGTTTTTACCAAAGAGGGCAGCTTTGAGGACGTCAGGGACGCAGTCGACATGGCGATCACGGGTCAGGGGCTGGTGGTCAATAATGTTTCACATGTGGGCGAGATGCTGGAGCGCACCGGCCAGGTTGTGGCGGGCGCAAAGCGTATCTTCCTCAAGGCAGAAGCTCTGGAGTTCTGCAGTGTCGTGGTGTCGCGCAATATGATGGAGGCCGACCCCGACAATATCGTGTTTTGCCCTTACATCATCACTGTTTACGTGGTGCCGGAAAAACCGCATGAAGTCAGGGTGGCTTACCGAAAACCTCAGCTAGTGGGTTCCCAGGAATCTCAGAAGGCGCTTAAAGCGGTTGATGATCTTCTCTCCGGTATCGTCAAAGAGGCATTGCAGTAGTCTGGCCTAAGCGCTGCCAGCCATGCATTTAACGTGCGCAGTTCGTGCGGCACATCCTTACTTCTGCGGGCTTGATTCGGCAAGCTGCTGCTCAATCTGGTCGAGCGGCATCCAGCCCGGCTTCATGAAGCCGTATTCAAATATCAGTGTGGGCGTTGTGCTTATCCGGCGTTTTTTTGCAAGCAGGGAAAACTCACTTAATGCAGCGGTATCGCACTTCTTCTCCGATGTCGGTGTCACTCCTTCAAGCATCATATCCTCCCATGCCTTGAGTCTGTCTGGGGCGCACCACAGGGTACGATTTTTTCTTCTGAAAATCATCTAGCCGGCCCCCCACCGCCGTTGGCGGTGGGGTTAAAGTGAGCGCCCGAACTTACTTAAACCCACAGGAGGCCGAAATAAAGTATAGCGGAATTGACTTACATTCGAAC
>JANLID010000362.1 GCA_024654105.1 Gallionella sp.
CGCCGGTAAATGTTGCCGGGAAAATCATAACCGATCTTGAGGTCGGCTACGCCGTCTTCGCCCAGCACCCCCCCCCACAACACGTTGTCCAGATCGAGAGCCAGTACTTTAGCGGGGGACACCAACAGCGGCCTGAGGCTGTCCGCCAGCGCGGTGGCGAACGACATCAGCAGGCGGCTCGAAATCGGTTGGCGCGCGTACAAATCCATCTTCAGATCAAACGCCAACGCACCTGTGTTCGCCGCCCAGCCCGAAAAGTCGAATATATGTATCTGCGGATTGCGCGCGGCCAACTCCAGCAGTGTCTGATTGATTCGCAGAATGGCATGCCTCGGCGCATGAGGTGAATAGACATCGTTCATCCCCGCGCTGGACGCGCTTTGCTGCGGCAGGGTGCTCAGAAACAATGGCGCAGCAGCGACTTTTACGTATTGCGTGCACAAGCTCTCTATCCGGTTGATTACCTCCGTTGCCGCGCGTTCGCGGTCTTCGGCGGTCATCGCGTCATGTTCGAAAGCCAGACGGGAATGTAATTCCTCCAAGCGCCACAACACCAGCAGCGCATCCGGTGCGGCCTGCAGCATCGCCGACTTGTCATCGAGCAGCAATTGTTCGATGGTTTCCAAATCCCCCACGATGATCTCGGGGCGGCACGGCAGCGTTGCCAGTCCCAGGGTCAGCGCCTCGAGCTGGGTTTCCACAGTAAAGGTCCGGCAGATACCCAGCCGGAATGGTCGCCCCTGCTGCGCCTGCGGCAGCGCGCGAATGGCGTTCAACGCCTCCCGCATTGCGGTGATGCGGCCGCTTTCAGTTGCTGCGGCGACCAGTCCGGCAGCGGACTCGGGCCATTCTCTTGGGGTCTGCATAAATCACCGTCCCCGGAAATTACGGCATTCGCGCCCCGCCTGTCACGGGCAGGTTGACGCCATTGATGTAAGCGGACTGCGGCCCTGCCAGAAACTGCACCGCGTTCGCAACGTCCTCAACGTGGCAAAGGCGGCGCATCGGATTGCCGGCTGCTTCAACCTGTTTCACGCGCACCGATATGTCCTTGACGTAGGGCGTCTCAATCAAACCAGGCGAGACTGCATTGCAGCGTATCCCCTTGGGGCCGAGTTCCATCGCCATCGCGCGCACCAGACCCCACGCCCCCATTTTTGCCGCAACATAGGACGACATCTTCGGCGGCGGCGCATCCAGGACTGCCTGCGGCAGAACGGTAATGATGAACCCTCCCGGTTGCATACTGGCCACCAGGTTCTGCACAATGCGCTGGAACGCGGCCACTTCTACCTGCCAGTGGGCGCGCAAGTACCCTTGATTCAGGGGATCGCCAACTTCAACAAGGTTTAACGGGGCTGCAGCCGCATGCACAAAACCATCGATACCGCCGTCGTTCATCGATTGCGCCAATCCCGCTTCAATCTGCTGATCGTCGTGCAGGTCCACCGCATGAAATGATGCCGCATGCTCGCCCAGCGACTGGGCCAGCTGTTGCAGGCGCTCCGGATTCCTTCCCCACATCACCAGCCGGCAACCGACTGCAGCCAGCGCCCGGCAAATCGCACCACCGATTTCTCCGCTCGCCCCAGTCACCAGCACACGTTTGCCCGTCAGATCCGACGGCCGAATTTCCTGACGCTCCCCGATCATCATTACCCTCGCTTTGCCATCAAGATACACTTCCCCGGAAGCATCATTCACGCCTGATATTACCAGATCCAATGTGCGTGTCGCCGCCTGCACCGCGCTTACCCGTGCCTCGAAGCGCAACGTGTCGCCGATGCGTATCATCTTGCGCCAATTGATCTGAAACGAAGTCCAAAGCGCGCCGTGGCCTGGGATATGAACCCCGATCAGGGTGGACACAAACGACGCCGCCAGCATGCCATGCACGACTTGACCGCCTGCCGGCCCACGTTTACCAAAGCCGGCATCGACATGAAGCGGATTGGTATCACCCGTTAATTTCGCAAAGGTCTCCAGTTCCTGAAGCGTAAATTCGTGGGTCATTACCCTGCTGTCGCCGACCTGCCAATGGATGGGTTCGGGCATCGCGATCTACTGTTTCCTATAAACTGGCATCACCATCGTACGGACTGCCATACCAGACATTTTCGTCGCGGTATCTTTCACGCAGACTCGGGGCCGCCTTGTACCAGAACATCCAGGATTGAAATTGCCGCGAGTAGGCATGCCCCGCAGCAAAGCGATTCCTGATTCTCGTTGGAAAACCGATCAGTTCCAGAAAATGACGACCCTCCGCGTGCGCCTGTCGAAACGCCGCATTCAGGAGTGTATCAATCACGCGGGGGTCGTCATTTTCCGCGATCAGATCGGCTATATGACTGCGCCTGATCCCACTGCCTCGGGAATCTTCGCGTATAAGCACGGCATACCCGACCAGTTTGCCCGAGCGCCGGGCGCAGACAAACTTTGCTTGCCATGCGCCCGCCCCGAGATTGCCGAAATGCCAGCGCAACGCGCGCAGCGAGCGGTCTGCCAGCAAGCATTGTTGCCGTTCCGTCAGGGTGCGTTGCCAGAACTCGTCGAATTCGTCACCGATGGCGTGCGGTTCCAGCACATTCGTTTCCAAGGTTGCAGAACCTGGCAACGGACCGTGCCGGCGCAATAGACCTTTAATTTTCAAGGCGGGTGTAAGGACTGCACCACCGGCAGCGGCAAACACTGAGCCATACCCGCGGTTGCGCAAAACGGACTCAACAAGTCCGCGCGTATTGACTACCCAATAAAGCGACTTGTCGTAATCAGGCTGGGGAATTTTCTCTGACTTGCACATCTGGAACACAGACGCGGAAGGCGCGTTAGCACTGGTATTAAGAAAAAGATCGACGTTTTTCTGGGCAAAAAAAGCGGCCACAAGTCGAAGCGTTTGGCTCCGGTACTCAACGTTGACCGCAAACTTGTGTGCCGCTGCTGCCAGCAAACGTTTACCCTGAAACTGATAGTGCATGGGAATATTGCCAAGATAGCCACCAATCTTGCCCGCTTGCTCCAGCACCCAGCCGATCGGCATAGGTTGGTTCTGCGGCATGGCTGGATTTTCCTGCCATAACCCTACCCAGCAATCCATCGGCCACTCAGTGGCCAGTCCGTTTCTGGTCACCACATCACTTACCGCTGCATAATCCGAAAATTGTACTTCCCGCACAATGCATTCATTTATCGTCATATGCTGAGCTCAATGGTGCTATTTCCAGGAAGACGAAACGAGAAAAGGCTGACAGTTAAAAGGGTTACGATGAAGGTATCGAGACTTCATGGCCACCACGGGAGGATCAGCATTTGAAGAATGCTAACAGGAATGAGCGAGTACGGGAATCGGTCAAGTGGTTTCGATGCAATTTCTTGCGGTCGGGTTGCGAGCAACTGTTCAACGTCCTGCCGGCGCGATGTTGCCCGCGCGGTGCAAGGTCCGCGTGTCACAACGTACTGCCATGCTGCGGCTTCGTTAACCCGGATCGAGCCGGACCGCCATCTAGGGTGCTATATCAGGGTTCAGACAAAGGA
>JANLID010000154.1 GCA_024654105.1 Gallionella sp.
CTTCATTCGGCCTATAGACAGGTCTTTCGTAGCCCCGCCGACACCCAGCGTATTTTCTGCACCCTTGCCACACCCCGAGCTGAGTGACGCAAGGAGAAAAACAATGGCGAAACCTCTGAGGTTGCTTATCGTTCTCATGTATTAACGACCTTTTTGCGATTTGTATAAATAAGGGCCAACATCGCTGCGGCTGCTTGAAACTCTTCGGGCTATATTCATTCTGCAGGTAATTCACCCATCGCGATTGCCAAGCCGGATACCTGTGAAGCGCGAACCGGGTTTCAACGATGACAATCCGAATATGACGAAGTTCAGCAACTTCGCAATTACTTTTTCATCTTAATGAAGAATTATATCATCCGAGCCGAATTCCGGCGGCAGCGGATTGCATATTGACCTTGCCAATACCCAGTAATGCACCCATTCATCTCATCGCAAAAATGCAGTTCATCATGTATACTGCGCCGCGCTGTTTTTAAGGAGCGTCGCGCAGTATATTCGAGCGTAGCAAACAGCGTTGCGAGATAAAGACCAAAATGGTTACCATACAAAATATTATTTAGTTAAAGTCCCTCCTATGATCGAAGTCGAAAATTTAACCAAGGAATACGGTGAATTCCGCGCCGTTGACAATATTAGTTTCAGTGTTGAAAAAGGCGAAATCCTGGGTTTTCTTGGCCCCAATGGGGCGGGGAAAACTACGGTGATGCGCATTTTGACCTGCTTTTTCCCTCCCACAAAAGGGAAGGTTATGGTGGCCGGCTATAATTGTTTTGAAGACTCCTTAAACGTACGCAAAAGGATCGGTTACTTGCCGCAGAGAGTCCCGCTTTATGAAGATATGAAAGTCAATGACTATCTTCGTTTTGTGGCGGCCATCAAGGGAACGCCTGCCAAGGAGGTCAAGCGAAAAGCCGCCAAGGTCATGGATGACTGTGGCCTCAGCGACGTTTCCAACAAGTTGATCCGCGCGATCTCCGGGGGATACAGGCAGAGAGTCGGCATTGCCCAGGCGTTGGTCAATGACCCGGAGGTTTTAATTCTTGATGAGCCTACGGTAGGGCTTGATCCAAAGCAGATCAAGGAGATCAGAAATCTGATCAAAGAATTGGCAGGCAAGCACACCGTTATTCTCAGCACCCATATTCTCCCGGAAGTCAGCATCCTCTGTGGCAGGGTGATTATTATCAACAAGGGAAAAGTGGTGGCAGAAGACAGACCGGAGAATCTTGCCACTGAAAGCGCGCAGCGAATGTTGTTACGCATTAACGGTAATGCGCAGACGATTGGGCAGGAGCTTTCTCGTGTAGGTGGCATTAAGGGTGTTGAAAGAGAGCAAGCCTCAGGTGAGGCCAACGGATTTATTGTCGTGCTTGAAGATGAAAAACAGGGAAGACAGGGCATTCAGGCCATGATTGAAAGAAACAAATTTGAGCTTGTGGAAATGCGTCTTCTGGAGGTTAGCCTGGAAGATATCTTTATCAAATTGGTTACCAAGGAGGAGGCATGAATATCAGAAATGTCAGCCTTATCCTCAATCGGGAGCTGAAATCCTATTTCAGCTCGCTTACAGTTTATATCGTGATCCTCATGTTTTTGCTGATGACGGGTTACTTTTTTTATAACCTCACCGCCACCTTTTCGATTGTCAGTTTTCAGGCCCAGTCAGATCCCATGCTGGCCAAGCAATACCAGCTCTTAAATATCAATGAGACGGTAATCAGGCCGCTGTTTGGAACGATTGGTATTATTTTGCTGATGATGACACCGTTATTGACCATGAGACTGCTGGCTGAAGAGAAAAAGACCGGCACGATCGAACTGCTGCTGACCTTCCCGGTCAACGATGTTGACGTAGTATTGGGCAAGTATCTGGCCTGCCTCGTTGTCGTGCTAACCATGATTTTGCTGACGGCTACTTATCCTGTTCTCCTTGTTACGTTGGGTGAACCTGAAGTGGTGCCAATCTGGACGGGTTATTTGGGCATGGTTCTGCTAGGGGCGTCAGCCATCTCTCTGGGGCTTTTTACTTCGTCGTTGACTGAAAACCAGATTGTCTCTGCTTCAATGTCCTTTGCCATGTTGTTCTTTTTCTGGTTGATAAGTTATTCCGCCCCGCTGGTATCTGCCGGGCTGGGTAGATTTCTCAGTTATCTTTCGATTAACGAGCATATAGAAAGCATGTCGAAAGGGGTCGTGGATTCGACGGACATCATTTACTACCTTTGTTTCATCGTGCTATTCCTGTTTCTCACTCTTAGAAGTTTAGAAACGAAGAGGTGGAGATAATGAAAGCTAAAGGATTGTTTGCGCCATTGGGTCTGTTGTCCATTTTCTTGATGGCGGCTGGGGGAATCACCTATGCAATAACCGGCGAGATGAGCAACCTGCCATTGACGCTGCTTTGGGTAGGGCTGCTGGTACTGCTGCTGTTTTTCTATATCTATTTTCCGGAAATCAGGGAATTCATCACCAAACGTTCCACCAAGTACGCCTTTAATACGGCGATTATGAGCATGGTGTTTCTTGTAATAATCGGGCTTATCGCGGGCATGTCAGTCAAATACAAGGTGAGAGTCGATTTGACGCGCGATAGCAGGTATACCCTCTCTGACCATACGGTCAAGATATTAAAATCCCTGAAGGAGGACGTTGAAGCCATCGCCTTCTATCGGGGTGACCAAAGGACGAGGCAGGCGATGTCCGACCTGCTGAGTGAATATTCCTACCACTCGTCAAAATTCAGTTTTCGCTTTGTAGACCCGGACAGAGATCCGCTGGAAACGGCAAAGTATGAGGTTACGTCTTACAGAACTACTATATTGAATCATGGCGATAAGCGAGAGATTGTCGAGGGCACTGAATCTGAAAACAAACTCACCAATTCCCTGCTGAAGTTGATCAGCAAAGATATCAAGGTCTTCTACTTTGTCACCGGACACGGCGAGAAGCGTATCGATAGCAAGGAGGAGAATGGCTATTCGTATGTCAAGGAAGCGATCGAGAGGGAAAACCATCAGGTACGCGATTTGCTGTTAGTCAGCGCGGAAAAGGTGCCGGATGATGCTGCTGTATTGGTGGTGAGCGGCCCTGAAACGGACTATTTGCCAGCCGAGTTGGACAAGATAACGGCATTCGTCAAAAAGGGCGGGCGAGCATTATTTATGGTTGATCCCAGCGGCGGGTTATCCAAGCTCACCAGCTACCTGGGTGAATTCGGCTTCGAGCTCACGAACGATCTCATTTTTGATAAAACGAGCCAAGCTTCCGGTGGCAATATCGCCATACCCTTTGTGGTGCAATATGACAAGAACCATCCCGTCACCCGTGAATTTGAGCAGTTTACTTATTTCCCTTTTGCTCGCTCTGTTCATATAAAAGAAGAGCCTGCCAAAGGAAGCTGGGATATTGCAAAAACCAGCGACAAGAGTTGGGCGGTGACCAGTGATCTCAAGAAGCTTACCAAGGAAGATGAAGAATTTAACGCTGACAAACACAAACGCGGACCCATCAGCGTGGTAGCGGTCACCGCAGTGGAGGTAAACATCGGAGACAATAAGGACAATAAAGCCAAGGACATTAAAGCCGGGGAAGAGCAGGACAGCTTGAAAACATGGGGAAAGATACTGGTCACGGGAGATTCTGACTTTGCCAGCAATAAATTCATGAAAGGGGGGAATAAAGATTTTCTCCTGAACATGCTTAACTGGCTGGCAGAGGAACATATCCTGATATCGGTAAGGAGAAAAGAACCGGGCATGACGCCCCTTCTGCTGACCGCCGTTCAGGGGAAAACTGTTTTCTGGCTTTCCGTGGTGATTGTGCCATCACTGCTTTTAGTGACGGGACTTGGTGTAACCGCCAGAAGAAGGCGGGGCGCGTGAACTTTACTAAAAAGACACTTTTCTGGTTTATCGTGCTGATCACACTGAGCGGTGTGTTCTTTTTCTTCGACAAGAAGGAGGAAGAGGTTAAGCAGTTAAAAGAAGAACAGCTAAAACTGCTACCCACTGCCACGAAGGATATTTCGGAATTCTGGATAAACTACATTAAAGAAAATCGTCAGATCAAGGTGGCTCGGGAGAAGGACGGATGGCAATTGGTGCAGCCCTTAAGCGTAAAAGGGGATACCAAGGCGATAGAAAAATTATTAACCAACGTCGTCACATCCAGAAAGGATGCGGTGCTGTTTGAAAAGGTTGAGCACGCAAAATTAGTCGAGCTGGGCTTGGGCGATCCCGAGGTTGAAATGGGCCTGAAGTCTGCCAGCGGAGAAGTTGTTATTGTTTTCGGAGAAAGAGGACCTACCAATAATGTGGCGTATGCCATGTTCAAAGGGATGCCGGAGGTTTATCGCGTACATTCCGATCTCAAGAAAGAAGTGAGCCAAGACGTCTATGCCTTGCGGGATAAGACTATTCTGGATTTCGATCCGGCCAAGATGCGGCGACTCGAAATAGTTAAAAAGGGCATGAGCAGGGTGGTTATCGTGCAGAGTGAGTCAAAATGGAATATGCTTGAACCCACGACAGGGATGGCTTCCATGGCAAAAGTGCTGGAATACCTGTATGCAATAAAAAATGGGGAAATCAAGGCCTTTGCCGATGAAAGCCCGGCTGATCTTGCCCCTTATGGCCTCTCTTCACCGATGCTGCAGTTGACCATCTATCAAGAGAAAAAAGAGAAGCCGTTTATACTTATGATTGGTGACAAAGACCGGGCAAAGAGAGGATATTTCGCCAAGGTTAACCAAATGGAAAAAGTATTTGACGTCGAAGAAGGCCTGGTCAACACCCTCCTGTCGAGTATGGATAAACTACTGGAGGGAGATGCCGGAAAGTAGTCCGCTGGCAGAAATGATTGCCCGTGGGGGACGATTTTTTGGGGAAAGCTCATGCTTTCCCCAATTCTATTTGTCGTCCGCCTTCATCGCTTGCTGGTAATGCTTGAACGCCTCATCGGCTTTGCCCAACTGCTCTGCAAGTTGCCCCAATGCCGTAAAGGCAGCGCGGCTGGGTGCGATGCTGACGCTGGCCTCCAGATAGTTTTGCGCTTTGCCCCAAAGTTTCTGATGCAAACACAGTTTGCCGAGCGCCAGCAATAATCCGGCATCGTCCCGGTGCTGATTGAGCCACTTCTCGGCTTGTTCAATTTGCGCAATCATCCCGCTGGGTTGGCCGTCCTCGGGCAGGCAATTGCCATACAGCGCCACCAGTTCGCTGTCCCATTGCGCGTTCAGGCTATCGGAGAGCAATTGCTGCGCAAGCGAGCAGCCACCATGCTGAGCCAGCGCACGCGCGGCAGCGGCAGCAATTTTGTTGCGCCGCTTGAAATCGTCAGGGATGTTCTTCAGGCAGGCGGTCAGATCATCCAGATTTTCCTGCTGACGAATCTTTTCCAGCCAGGCCTGCTGGCGTAATTGCGACGCCACCGTCACATCGATGGATTTGCGTTTCTCCAGATGATCGAGCACGTTCAATACCTCATCCCAATTCCCCGCCTGTTGTTGCGCTTTCAGCTCCAGCAACAATGCCCCGGGATGACCCTTGATCCCGCTCTCGCGCAATTCGCGCAAGGCATGCAGTGCGGCATGCGGATCGCGCTGGTCGAGCATGAATTTTGTGGCGGCCATCAAGCGCATCGTGGAATCGCCAATCGTCTTGCCTTCGCTGGCGGACAGGTAAGCGTCGCGTTTTTCGTATTCGTGCAACTCGTGCGCGGAACGCGCCGCGATGATGGGATGCAAGGCGGAAGTGTCGCCCAGTTCCATCGCGCGCGCCGAAGCCTTTTCCGCTGCGGCATAATGCCCTTCAAAGAAGGCGTTGAGTGCCTCATTCAGCAGCTTGCGCGCCTTGGCCTGCGCACGTTCCAGGCGGAATTTCCGCACGTATCCAGGCAGTTGCATGGTGGCAAAAATCAGGCGCAACAGCGCATGGCCAAATACAAAAACGAGCAGCAACAAAACGATGAACAACGTAAGCGACAACTCAATGCGATACGGCGGGTACACCAGCAGCACATAGGCGGGGTTATGCGCTGCAGTGGTGAGCGCAACCGCAGCAGCGAACAGCAACAGCAACCAGAGCAGGTATCTCATCGTGCCGTCTTGCCGGCCGCACCGCGCTCTGCCGTGCTCTCCTGCGTCAGGCGGTAATTGCGTACCGCCTGCAGGCTGGAGCCGATATCCGGCAGTTCGATGCTGATGCTGGAAGTGGCAATTTTCTTCAGCCCTGACAGCATCCTTACTCCTTCATTCGACTTGATGTCGAAATAACGCGCCGTCCATTGCTGTGCGGTTTTCAGTTCCTGCCTGAAGCTATCCTCGTCGCGCGATAGCAGCGCGAGGCGCGCCGACAGCAGGCGCAGCTTGAGGTTTTCGCGCAGGAAAAATTCCTGGTTCGGAGACAACAGCGGCGCTTCCATTTTGCCGATATCTTCGATACGCACCAGTTGTTTTGCCTCATGCCAGATTTCGCGCGACAGTTTTTGCCAGGCCGGTTCATCTTTAGGCGCAGCCGCTGGCGTGGTTTCCGCATTCTTTGTGACGTGTTGCTGATAAACCAGTGGCAGTTCATCAACGGCCGCCACCAGCTTGTCGAGTTGGAAATTGAGGCCGGCGATATCTATGCCGGGCAATGCACGCAGCTTGTCCATATCCTGGTTGATGGCCTTGCGCAGGCCATTGAATACCGGCCGGTCCATGCGCTGTAAACGGGTATCGGCGCTTTGCATGGCGATCAGCGCGGCTTTCACGTTCGCCGACAATTGCAACTGCTGTCCGGCGATCAGCAGCATTTGTTCGACCTCCGCCAGCGCGGTTTCGTCGCGGCTCACCGACAGGTCGTTATACAAAACTTCCAGCGCGGCGCGCTGATTCTGCGCTTCGGCGTAACGCGCCTCCAGCGCCATCACTTTGGTGGAAAGTTCGCGCACTTCATCCTGGCTCTGCCCCAGCAATATCTGATTGGCCTTGCTTACGCCATCCATTTCGGCAATTTTTTGCGCCAGTTGCTGCTGCATATCGTTAATGGCGCGATGACTGTCCAGCCATTGCCACAGGAAAATCACCACCAGCACCGCCAGCGTCAGTTGCGTGAGATTCATCCTGGAAATGGCTGCCGCGAAAGGGTTCTGATGCGGCGCGGGGGGCACGACGTACGGTGGCGACTCTTCGCTCTCGACGCGGTTGGTATTTGCTGGCTGCTGCTGTTCGGTCATATTGGATCCCCCGGAGGGTTGGTGCCGGGACGCTGCCCTCTGTTCTCTATACTTTGTTTCGCCCATATTACCAAACCGGACAGCAGGCCGTCATCTCCTGCACCGGTTAACAATACCTGCCGCCAACCCTGTTGATGCGCCAGTTCGGCGATGCGCTTATGCGGCACGAACAGCGGCATATTATGCAATACAGCCCGCGCATTGCCATCCAGCATCTGCCACAGATGGTCCAGCGCCTCGCTGCTCGTCGCCGTTATTGCATCCGGCGCATCATTGAGCAGTGCCGTTACATCCAGTTGCGGTTTGTTGCGCCGGTAGCAGGCGGCATATTCCACGATTGCGCCGCGCGCCTTGAGCGTATTGCCCAGCAACTCGCGCCCGCCATCGCCGCGAAAAATCAGCACACGCCATCCGGTAATATTTTGCAATTCCGGCAAGGCCAGCAAACCCTCGCTGTCGAAATTCTCAGTGGGCGCAATGATGTTGGCGACGCCCAGTTCACGCAATGCTTTTGCGCTGCCCTGTCCGACTGTGGCGATACGCAAGGCAGGCGGCAAATCGCCCGCAGCGCGTATCGCCGCCATCCCGTAGTGCACCGCATTCGGACTGATGAAAATGGCCAGATCGAATTGCGCGATGCGCGAAAGTTGCATGTGCAAGGCTGTCTGGTCGGCAGCAGGCGCGATTTCCAGCAGCGGAAATAACAATGCCCTGCCGCCGAAGCGCCCGATGTCTTGCGTCAACCGTGCGGCTTGCTCACGCGGGCGCGTGACGACGATCTTCAGTCCGGCCAGCGGTTGGTTAATGCACAACTCGCGCAGCGATTCGTTTGCCTCCTCTCCCGAGGATTGAAGATTGCCTTTCACGTTTGCCTCCTCTCCCGCTGGCGGGATAACCAGCGACTTGGCTGCGGTTGTTTGCAGCCTAGTCGAATGGCTAGTTGTTTCATCCAGAGGATTGAGGTGAGGGGCTTTTCTCGGGAGAGGGTTGGGGTGGCTGGCCATGACACGGCGTTGCGGAGCATCCGGGGCGGGAATGACCGGGCTTCATTATCAATGACGTGCGACATGCCCGTTAGTCATTCAGTGCAGCAAGAATTTCATCCGCACCTTGAGCTATCAAGGCATCGGCAATCCGGTTGCCCAATGCTTCGGGATTGGTGACATCACCGGTCGATTCGGCGCGTACTATCTGTTGGCCGTCCGGGCTGGCAACAAAGCCGCGCATGCGCAATGTGCCGTTTTGAACTTCGGCGAAACCGCCCAGCGGCACCTGGCAACTGCCCGCCAAAGCGCGGCTCATGGCGCGTTCTGCCAGCACGCAGGCGGCGGTATCGGGATGGTGCAGCGGTTGCAGCAAGGCGATCACGTCGGCGCGGCCGGCGCGGCATTCGATGCCAAGCGCACCTTGGCCAACGGCGGGCAGGCTGTCTTCGCTGGAAATGATGTTGCGGATGCGCGCGCCCAGCCCCAGCCGTTTCAGCCCGGCGGCGGCGAGGATGATGGCGGCATATTGCCCCTCATCCAGCTTGCGCAAGCGGGTCTGCACGTTGCCGCGCAGCGGCTCAATTTGCAGCTGCGGAAAACGCGCGCGCAACTGGCTTTCGCGGCGCAGGCTGGAGGTGCCCACCACGCTGCCTGCCGGCAACGCGGCCAGGTTTTCATATTGATTCGAAACAAACGCATCGTGCGGGTCTTCGCGTTTGCCGATGGCGGCCAGTGTAAAACCCTCCGGCATATTCATCGGCACATCCTTCAGCGAGTGCACGGCGAGATCGGCGCGCCCATCTTCCAGCGCGGTTTCCAGCTCCTTCACGAACAGACCCTTGCCGCCGATTTTCGACAGCGTCACGTCGAGAATCTGGTCGCCCTGCGTGGTCATGCCGAGAATGCTGACTTCGGTTTGCGGATATAATGCGCGCAGCCTGTCCCGAATGTGTTCGGCCTGCCACATGGCCAGCGCGCTTTCGCGCGAGGCAATCACTAAACGGGAAGGGAAAGCTGCTTTGCTCATTGGATTTCCTGAATCTTGTTGATTATGCGCGGCGCATTCTAACATGAGGCGCATCGTATTTTTTCGTATGTAATGTGATGACCCTGATTGCCGCTCCCGCCGATATTTCCAGCAAGGATTTGCCGTTGCGCGAAGATGTGCGCCTGCTCGGCCGCATTTTTGGCGATACGCTGCGCGAACAGGAGGGCGAAGCGTCTTTTCAGTTGATCGAAAACGTGCGCCGCGCCGCCATACGTTTTCGCAAGACTCAGGATGATCGCGATCGCGAGCAACTCGAAAAAATGCTGGATGCGCTGTCGCCCGGCGAAACACTGGTCGTGGTGCGTGCCTTCAGTTACTTCTCGCAGCTGTCCAACATTGCCGAAGACCTGCATCACAACCGACGCCATCGTGTCCATCTCAAGGCGGGCAGCGCGCCGAGGGACGGCAGTCTGCTGCTGGCGCTGGAGCGCGTCGAAAAGAAGCGCATCAGCAAGGGAGCACTGCAAGCCTTTCTCGATAGTGCGCTGATTTCGCCGGTGCTGACCGCACACCCCACCGAAGTGCAGCGCAAGAGCATCCTCGATTGCCAGCTGATCATTTCCAGCTTGCTGTCCAATCGCGACCGCATCGATATGACGCCGGACGAACTGGCGGAGAACGAAGCGGCCTTGCGTCGCTTCGTGCTGCTTTTGTGGCAGACCCGGATGTTGCGTACCGCCGGATTGACCGTGCGCGACGAAATCAATAATGGCCTGGAGTACTATCGCTATACCTTTCTCAATGAGATTCCGAAGATATATGCCACTTTGGAAAAACAACTGAAGGTGCGCTTCGGCAAGGACACCCGCATTCCGCCGTTGCTGCGCGTCGGCAGCTGGATCGGCGGCGACCGTGACGGCAACCCGTTTGTTACTTACGATGCCACGCTGGACGCGATGCAGCAGCATTCCGCGCTGGTGCTGGAGCACTACCTGAATGAAACCTTTGTGCTGAGCCGGCGCTTGAGCCTGACTGATCATCTGGTGGAGATCAGCGACGAATTGCGCCAACTTTCCGAAGCCTCGCCGGACAGGGACACCGCCCGTGCCGACGAACACTATCGCCGCGTGCTGAACCTGGTCTATTCACGCCTGTCCGCTACCGCCAGACGACTCGGCCACGAAATCTCGCACCCGCCGCCGATAGGCAAGGATGTGCAGCCTTATGTGACGCCACAGGAATTCATGGCCGATCTGGATGTGCTGATCGATTCGCTGCTCGGGCATGGCGCGGTACATCTGGCGCGCGGACGGCTCGCCAATTTGCGCCGTGCCGTCGAAGTGTTCGGTTTCCATCTGGCGCCGCTGGACATGCGCCAGCACAGCGCGATTCATGAGCAGACCGTGGCCGAGTTGTTATCGAACAGTTCGGACAAGGCCAATTACAAGGACTTGAATGAGGCGCAGCGCCGTGAGGTGTTGCTGGCCGTCTTGCAAGCCGGCAGGCCGCTGCTCGCCGATATTGAGCAATATACTCCCGCAACACAAAGCGAGTTGCGCATCATGCAGGCTGCCGTACAAATTCATCAACGCTATGGCCGCGAAGCGCTGCCCAACTACATTATCTCCAAGACCGATGCGGTGAGCGACATGCTGGAAGTTGCCCTGATGCTGCAACAGGCCGGGTTGCTGGAAGGCGGTAAAAATCCCGCGTTACATGTCAATATCATTCCCTTGTTCGAGACCATCGAAGATCTGCGCGGCTGCGGCGCCATCATGGACGATCTGTTTTCGATTCAGCATTACCGCAAGCTGCTGGCCAGCCGCGGCAATACGCAGGAAGTGATGCTCGGTTATTCAGACAGCAACAAGGACGGCGGCTACCTTACCGCCAATTGGGAACTGTACAAGGCCGAACTGGAACTGGTGAAAGTGTTCGAGAAGCGTGGCGTCGAAATGCGCCTGTTCCACGGGCGCGGCGGCACCGTCGGGCGCGGCGGCGGACCGAGTTACGACGCGATCCTGGCGCAGCCGCCGGGCAGCGTGAACGGGCAGATACGCATCACCGAACAGGGCGAAGTGATCGCCAGCAAATACTCCAATCCGGAAATCGGCAGGCGCAACCTGGAGACACTGATTGCCGCGACCATGGAAGCCACGCTGCTGCATCATCACGGCGCGGACAGCGCCATGCCGGAATATCACCGCATCATGGAGGCGTTAAGCCTTGATGCGTTCGCCGCCTACCGCAAGCTGGTATACGAAACGCCCGGCTTCACCGACTACTTCTTCGCCGCGACCCCGATCCGCGAGATCGCCGAGCTCAATATTGGCAGTCGCCCCTCGGCACGCAAGGCGTCCGGCCGTATCGAGGATTTGCGCGCCATCCCCTGGGTATTCAGTTGGGGTCTGAACCGCACGCTGTTGCCGGGCTGGTTCGGTTATGGCAGCGCGGTGCGGCAATTCGTCGCACGCGAAGGCAAGGCCGGGCTGGCGCAGTTGCAGGTGATGTACCAGAACTGGCCGTTTTTCCGTGGCCTGATGTCCAATATGGACATGGTGCTGTCCAAGACCGACATGGGTATCGCCTCGCGCTATGCAGAACTGGTGGAAGATGCTGCATTGCGCGGGCGGATTTTTGACGCGATCGAGAGCGAATGGGAAGACACCGTGGAGATGCTGTTCGCCGTGACCGGCAAAGCCTCGCTGTTGCAGGACAACCCGGCGTTCGCGCGCAGCTTGCTGACCCGCCTTCCGTATATCGACCCGCTCAACCACCTGCAAGTCGCCTTGCTGGAACGCCATCGCGCCGGAGACAATGATGGGCATGTGAAGCGCGCGATCCACCTCACCATCAACGGCATCGCCGCCGGTTTGCGCAATAGTGGCTAACCCCGCCCAACCAATGTTCCCAGGATTATTTTGGATGAATATCGTACTCTTGCTCGCCAGTTTGTTGCTACCCGCTGCGGCCCATGCGCTGCCGCCGCAAACGCCCGCCGCGCCGATTCTGGCAGCCAAGTCATATTTGCTCTACGATCACACCAGCGATCAGATTCTGGTGAGCCAGAACGCCGATGCGCATATGGAACCCGCCTCGCTGACCAAATTGATGACCGCTTATCTGGTTTTTGATGCGCTTAAACACGGCACGCTATCGTCTCAACAAAACCTGAGCGTTCCTGCTGCAGCACTGCGCACGACCAGCGGCGAGTCGCGCATGTTGCTCAAGGCCGGGCAAAGCGTGACCGTGGATGATCTGTTGCGCGGACTGATCGTGCAATCCGGCAACGATGCGGCCATCACGCTGGCGCTCAATATCGCCGGCAGCGAAGCGGGCTTCGTCGACCTGATGAATAAGGAAGCAAAACGGCTGGGCATGAACAACACCCATTTCACCAATCCGGTCGGGATGCCGGATGCGCAACACTACAGCAGCGCATCCGACCTGGCTTTGCTGGCTGCCGCCATCGTGCGCGACTACCCGCAGCACTACCCGCTGTTCGCACTGCGCGATTACACCTTCAACGACGTCACCCAGTCCAACCGCAACCGCCTGCTATGGATCGATCCTCATGCGGATGGCATGAAAACCGGGCATACCGAAACCGCCGGATACTGCCTGATAGGCTCGACAAAACGGGATAACCGCCGCCTGATTTCGGTCCTGCTGGGCGCGGACTCAGACAGCCTGCGTGCTACCGAGAGCCAGAAGCTGCTGAATTTTGGTTATCAGTATTTCGATGCCGTGCGCCTGTATCAGAAGGACCAGCCGGTCACCCGGCTGCGTATCTGGAAGGGCACGGCAAGCCATGTCGAAACAGGCTTCCGCCGTGACCTGTTTTTGACCATACCCAAAGGCAAATTTGCCCAACTCAAGGCCACCGTGGAAACGCATCAGCCGATTTTTGCGCCGATTAGCGGCGGGCAACAACTGGGCGTTCTCAAGCTGACGCTGGACGGCAAGCCCTACGCGGAATTTCCGCTGCTGGCGCTGGATGGCGTATCGTTGGCGAATGTATTCTCGCGCGGATGGGACAGTATCCGCCTGTTCATAAAAGAACTCGGCAATTGGTAAGGAGCAGCAAATGACGATTTATCTGAACGGGCAGTATCTGCCCATTGAGGAAGCAAGCGTCCCCGTGCTGGACCGCGGCTTCATTTTTGGCGACGGCGTGTATGAAGTGATTCCGGTGTATTCGCGCAGAGTGTTTCGTCTGGCGGAGCACTTGCGGCGTCTGCAGCACAGCCTGGACGGTATCAAACTCGCCAACCCGCATAACGATGCGGAATGGACACGCATCATCGGAGAGCTCGTCGCGCGCAACGATGGCGATGACCAATACCTGTACCTGCACATCACGCGCGGCGTCGCCAAACGTGACCACGCCTTTCCCAACCCGCCGGTTACACCGACGATATTTGTGATGAGCAGTCCGCTGCCTGCCCCGCCCGCCGCGCTGCTGCACAATGGCATCGCCTGCATTACGGCCGCCGACAACCGCTGGCTGCGCTGCGACATCAAGTCCATCGCGCTGCTGCCCAATGTGCTGCTGCGCCAGATGGCAGTCGATGCGGGTTGTGCCGAAACTATCCTGATCCGCGATAATGAATTCATGACCGAAGGCGCGGCCAGCAACATCTTTGTGGTAAAGGACGGCAAACTGCTCGCGCCGCCGAAAGACAACCTGATGCTGCCCGGCATCACCTACGATGTGGTGCTGGAGCTCGCCGCCGCCAACGGCATCCCGCATGAGGTGCGCCGCGTGATGAAAGAGGAATTATTTACCGCCGATGAATTGCTGCTCACCTCGTCCACCAAGGAGGTGCTGGCGATCACGCAGCTCGACGGCAAGCCGGTCGGCAGCGGCAAACCCGGCGCGATGTTCGCCCGGCTGCACGCGCTGTACCAGGATTTCAAACGCGACGTGATGCGGAAAAATCAGGATTGAGGAGCGAGGATTGAGGACTAAGGATAAAGGCGATGGCGAACTATCATGAGTGACCTGTCAGCAAGAGAATTGACAACCAGCCTTGTCGAATACCCCTGCGAATTCCCGCTGAAAATATTCGGCTTGCAGCAAGTGGGCTTTGCGCAGGCGGTTCTGGAAGTGGTTAACAAATACGACCCGGAATTTGCCGCCGCCAGCATGGAAATGCGTGCCAGCAAGAATGCCCGCTATGTCAGCCTGACCTGCACCATCCGCGCCACCTCGCGCGAGCAACTCGACGCGGTTTACCAGGAGCTGTGCGACCATCCGATGGTGGTGATGGTGTTATGACAGGAAGCGGGGAGTGGGAAGTGGGGAGTGGGAAACACGTTGCGCCACCGGTCATCCACTCGCTCGGACTGGTCGAATACCAACCAACATGGGACGCGATGAAGAAATTCACCGCAGAACGCACAGCCCAAAAGAATATAGCGACACGTGACGAAATCTGGCTGGCGCAGCATCCGCCGACCTACACGCAAGGGCTGGCCGGAAAACCGGAACATCTGCTGCATCCCACCGGCATCCCGGTCATCAGGATTGATCGCGGCGGACAGATCACCTATCACGGCCCCGGCCAGATCGTCGCCTATTTGCTGCTCGACCTGCGCCGCTGGAAAATCAACGTGCGCGAACTGGTGCGCCTGATGGAGCAGGCGGCAATCGACTTGCTCGGCGAATTCGGCGTGGCCGCGCAAAGCCGAGAAGATGCGCCTGGCGTATATGTCGGCGGCGCGAAAATCGCCTCGCTCGGATTGAAAATCAAGCACGGCTGCTGCTACCACGGCCTCGCGCTGAACGTGGACATGGACCTGACCCCGTTCGCCAACATCAACCCGTGCGGCCACGCCGGGCTGCGCGTCACGCAATGCCGCGAACTCGGCATCACCGCCGGCATCGGCGAACTGCAAGCGCAACTGGTGCAGAATCTGATTCATGGACTACAGCGGCATTTTTTGAAAAAATCGCAGCCTTGTCCGTAGACGCCGCGTTTCCACGCTCCGCGTGGTAACGCAGCATTGGACGCTCCGCATCCCTCGTGACCGCAGTATTAATGCAAGTTTCAATTTAAGGAACAACCATGCCCGCCCCGCAAACCGTTCTGACCCTGATCGAAAACTTCGAGCGCAATCTCGACGCCTACCGCAGCGGCAAATACAACGAGACGCAGGTGCGGCGCGATTTCAACATGATGGCGGGCGCATCCGGCCATCGTTCCCACGCTCCGCGTGGGAATGCAGCTTGTGCCGCTCCTGCGGCACGGGACGCGGAGCGTCCCTCGATACGCTACCACGCGGAGCGTGGGAACGATGAAGGCCGAAGCGTGGGAATGCGGCCAGTGACGCTCTGCGTCACCTCACCAGGAAGCAACCGCCATGGGCCGTAGCCGTTACGTCATAACCGATCCAGCCGCTCCGCACTTTCTGACCTGTACAGTCATGGAGTGGCTGCCGGTATTCACGCGCCCGGATACCGTGCAAATCGTGCTGGATAGCTGGTCGTATCTGCGTGAGCACGAAGGGTTGCGGCTTTATGGTTATGTGGTTCTGGAAAACCATCTACACTTTATCGCCCAGTCCGAGCGGCTGGATTTGTGTGTGAGCCAGTTCAAGTCTTTTACCGCGCGCCGGGTTATCGACCATCTTGAAGCTCACCAGGTCGAGCATCTATTGGAGCGTTTGCGTTTCGCCAAACGGGCGCACAAGCAGGATCGGGAGTTCCAGTTCTGGCAGGAGGGTTCTCATGCCGAACTGGTTTTCAGCGAGGCGATGATGCGGGAGAATCTGGATTACATCCACGCCAATCCGGTGAAGCGGGTCTATGTGGACAGGGCGGAGCAGTGGCGTTATTCCAGCGCGCGGAATTATGCGGGAGAGGCGGGTTTGATCGAGATTGATCGGTGGGTTTGATTCTTGACGCGGAGCGTCACAGGCTGCATTCCCACGCGGAGCATGGGAACGATATGTGAGTGTGGGAATGATGGCATGACACTGGAGAGGTTTAATAATGAGCAACGCTGAACATAAACAGACTGGTGCCGCCAAAACCGCGCGCAACCCGATCAAGATCGTGCCGTTGCAGGAGCGCCTGCGCAAACCGCAATGGATACGCGTGAAGTCCGGTAGCGGCGCGGGATACAACGACGTGAAGCGCGTTCTGCGCGAACACCGGTTGCATACGGTGTGCGAGGAAGCTTCCTGCCCGAACATCGGCGAGTGCTTCAGCAAAGGCACGGCGACCTTCATGATTCTTGGCGATGTGTGCACACGCCGCTGCCCGTTCTGCGACGTGGCGCACGGCAAGCCGCAGCCGCCTGACGCAAACGAGCCGGAAAACCTGGCGCGCTCCATCGGCTTGCTCAACCTTAAATACGCGGTCATCACCAGCGTGGATCGCGACGACTTGCGCGATGGTGGCGCACAGCATTTTGCCGATTGCCTGACGACGATCCGCGCCTACGCGCCTGCAACACGCCTGGAAATTCTCGTACCGGATTTTTGTGGCCGTATGGAAACAGCGATGGATGCACTTTCCCGCAGCCTGCCCGACGTGTTCAACCACAACCTGGAAACGGTGCCGCATCTTTATTCGCTGGCGCGTCCGGGTGCGGACTACGCCCATTCACTGCGCCTGCTCAAGGAGTTCAAGGCACGTTTCCCGCATGTTCTCACCAAATCCGGCCTGATGCTGGGTTTGGGCGAGACCGATGAGGAGGTGCTGCAAGTGATGCGCGACCTGCGCGCGCATGGCGTGAACATGCTCACCATTGGCCAGTATCTGCAACCTTCCGACGACCACTTGCCGGTGCTGCGCTATGTGCCGCCGGAAACCTTTGCGAGCTTCGGGCAAGCAGCAAAAAAAATGGGCTTC
>JANLID010000155.1 GCA_024654105.1 Gallionella sp.
GTGGGCGGTGCAGATGAGCGGCATGGAATTCGGCGTAACACAGGGCATCTTGCCGGCGCTGGACGGTAATCTCGAGCTGCGCGATTTCAGGCTGCATCGCGAGGATGCCGCGTGGCATTGGCAATTCGCCGCCTCACTCAGCCAGATTTCCATGGAGCAACTCAGCCGGGCAGCGGGCTGGCCAAAAATGCTCGGCACCCTGGCGGGGAGCATTCCCAGAGTCAGCTACGATGGCAATGAAATCAATGTGGATGGCACACTGCTGTTCAGCGTGTTCGATGGCACGGTGGCGGCGACACAGCTTAAATTGGCCGATCCGTTCGGGCGCGCGCCGCATCTGTTCGGCAACCTGAGCATGCGCGCACTCGATCTCGATTTGCTGACGCGCACCTTTTCGTTCGGCAACATGCAGGGACGCATTGATGTGGACGTGAACAACCTGGAGTTGCAGGACTGGCGGCCGGCGCGCTTCGATGCGCGCATCGCCAGCAGCGCCGGAAACTATCCCAAAAAGATCAGTCAAAGAGCGGTGCAGAACATCTCCGCACTGGGCGGCGCGGGTGCGGCGGCCGCGATCCAGCGCAGCTATCTGCGCTTTTTCGAGAACTTCGGTTATGACCGCATCGGCTGGAGTTGCAAGCTGAACAACGGCGTGTGCGCGATGGGCGGCGTGGATAACAATAACAGCGGGACTTATACCATCATCAAGGGCGGCGGCATCCCGGCCATCACCGTGATGGGCTACAATCGCTCCGTCTCGTGGGATGAGTTGATTACGCGTCTGAAGCGCGTGACGCAGAATAATGTGCAGGCCGTCGTTAAATAAACTCGCGCAGCGATTCAGATATTGATAATTGCTTTTCTCGTTCGCCTCCTCTCCCGCCGGCGGGAGAGGATTGAGGTGAGGGTGTTTTCGCCCCCTCGCCCGCTTGCGGGATAACCAGCGACTTGGCTGCGGCTGTTTGCAGCCTGGTCGAATGGCTAGTTGTTTCATCCAGAGGGTTGGGGAGAGGGAGACGGGCATGGCAGGTTTTATTATCAAGGGCGGCTATTTCCCATGCCCGTTGAATGAAAGCGTCTGACAATAAGTGGGCCTTCGGATTTAATCTGCCATAGAAAGAAAGGGGTATCTGCATGAAATTTATCGGCGCCGTCATCATCATCGCGTTATTTTTGCTGGGCGGGTTTCTGCTCGCAAACTGGAATACGCTGACCACACCGACCCCATTGTCCTTCCTGCTCTTCGAAGCCGAAGGTCCCGTCGGCCTGATTTTTCTGGGCGTCACACTGGTGTTCGTGGCGCTCTTCACCAGCTACGCACTGATACTGCGCACCACCATGCTGATGGAAGCACGCCGCTATGCCCATGAACTCGAGGCACAACGCAAGTTGGCGGACAGCGCCGAGACCTCACGGATCGAGCAACTGCGTGAGCAAATCGCCCTTGAATTCGCCCGGTTGCACACAGCGAACCAGGATACCCATGCCAGCCTCATGGCCCGCACCGAAGGCATGGAGCAATCATTGAAAAAATCACTCGACGAAGCGACTAACAGTTTGTCTGCCTATGTGGGTGAGGTGGAGGAAAAATTGGACCGCGTCCTCCCGCGCATCGACGTCTAAGCGGCTGTCATAACCAACCTGAAAGGAGAATAAAATGTCCACCAAAGACGAATATGTCCGGAAGATGCACTCGAAGCTGGATCACTGGAACGCCGAGATCGACAAGCTGGCCACCAAGGCGAGCCAGTCCAAAGCAGCGATCCACGCGGAATACAACAAGCAGATTGAAGAGCTTCGATCGAAGCGGAACGAAGCCAGGAACAAGCTGGAGCGACTGCAGGACGCGGGCGAAGGCGCCTGGGAAGATATGAAGGCGGGTGTGGACATGGCATGGGATGCCATCGGCGAGGCCATTGATTCGGCCAAATCCAGGTTCAGCTAAAAACAACCGCCGGCTGAACGATGCGTCCCGGCCAATATTCGCGCTAACGCCCGCCGGCTTACCACCCCGCTGGGAGGTACGCCGGCGGGCGGGGAGGCCGGGAAAGCA
>JANLID010000166.1 GCA_024654105.1 Gallionella sp.
ATTGGCACATTACAACAATTTGTTGATTCAGGAGATTTTCGTTTGGGAAGCGCTCATCTTGGGCGAAACTTCAAGTTGTCCGGAGGAAAGATATTATGAAAGCCATCATTCTTGCGGGTGGCCTCGGAACGCGCATTAGCGAAGAGTCCCATCTAAGACCTAAACCGATGATCGAGATCGGCGGTAAGCCGATCCTGTGGCACATCATGAAAATCTATTCCCACTACGGGATCAACGATTTTGTAATTTGCCTGGGCTATAAGGGCTACATCGTAAAAGAATACTTCGCCAATTATTTTCTGCACATGTCGAATGTTACTTTCGACATGGCAAAGAATCAGATGGAAGTTCATGAACGCTATGCCGAACCGTGGCGTGTAACTTTGGTTGACACTGGGCAGGATACGCTGACCGGCGGGCGATTGGAACGGGTGCGTGATTATGTGGGGGATGAAACATTCTGCTTTACTTACGGCGACGGTGTCACCGATCTGAATATCGGTGCGACGCTCGAATTTCATCGCGCGCATGGAAAGCAAGCGACTGTTACCGCAATCCAGCCGCCAGGACGTTATGGCGCCCTGAATCTGGAAGGAAATGCGGTTAACAGTTTTCAGGAAAAACCTGCCGGTGATGGTGCATGGATCAATGGTGGATTTTTCGTTTTGGAGCCTTCCGTGTTCAAATATATCCAAGGTGACCAAACCAGCTGGGAAGAGCAGCCCTTGCAACAACTGGCGCAAGCGGGACAACTGATGTCATATCAACATACGGGATTCTGGCAGGCGATGGATACTTTGCGCGACAAAAACCATCTGGAAGATTTATGGAATAACAACCCGCCATGGAAAGTGTGGGAATGAAGTTGTTTGATGGGCTGTATCGTGACCGCAGGGTTTTGCTGACCGGGCATACCGGCTTCAAGGGCAGTTGGCTCGCATTGTGGCTTACCGACCTGGGAGCGGATGTAACAGGTATTGCGCTTTCGCCCGACACTTCGCCCAATCACTGGGACTTGCTGAAACTGGATATTCCCGATCACCGTCTGGACATACGCGACTATCAGGCATTGGCGCGCGTCGTTAAAAACACCCAGCCGGAAATCATATTTCACTTGGCCGCACAACCGCTGGTGCGCCGCTCCTACCGCGACCCGCTGGAGACCTGGGCGACAAACGTTATGGGCACGGCTAATTTGCTGGAGGCTTGTCGCCAGACCGAAAGCGTTCACGCTATTGTGGTGGTGACCACCGACAAATGCTATGAAAACCGCGAATGGGAAAGAGGCTATAGCGAGACAGATCGCCTTGGCGGGCATGACCCCTACAGTGCATCGAAAGCGGCGGCGGAATTCGTCGCAGCCAGTTACCGCAGCGCTTTCTTCCATGAAGCGCAGTCCCCACTGCTTGCCACCGCGCGCGCGGGAAACGTCATCGGCGGGGGAGACTGGTCGGAAGACCGCCTGATTCCCGATCTGGTGCGGGCGATTGTCGCTGGTGACGAATTGGAGATACGCTCGCCACAAGCCACCCGTCCTTGGCAGCATGTGCTCGAACCACTGTGCGGTTATTTGATGCTCGGGCAAAAACTGATCGAGGGTAAACGGGAATGCGCGGAAGCGTGGAATTTCGGCCCCGAATCGGAAGGCAACCGCACCGTTGCGGATATATTGACGCGCCTAAAAAACCATTGGCCGGAGCTGGGCTGGAGGGTAACGGATCGCCCGCAGCCTCACGAGGCCGGGCTATTGCACCTCGACAGTAATAAAGCGCATACGCAACTAGGTTGGTGTCCTGTGTGGTCGCTGGATGACGCGCTTGCCTCCACCGCCGACTGGTACCGGACCTACTTGTCTGGAGGCAAAGTCGAGAGCCAAACCCAAATTGCCGCATTCATCGCGCGAGCCCGTACTGCCGGACAAAAGTGGGTTGCCCCATGAATATTTTGCAGACAGCATTGTCGGGTGTCGTTGTCATCGAAACCGTACCATATTCCGACCGCAGAGGCTCATTCTCTCGCTACTATTGCGAGCGCGAACTGGCTGTAGTGATCGGTGATCGCCGCATCGTCCAGATCAACCACTCCCGCACTACCGCAGTGGGCGCGGTGCGCGGCATGCATTATCAGCGCCACCCCCGCTCGGAAATGAAATTGGTGCGCTGCATCAGGGGCCGAGTTTGGGATGTAGCTGTGGATCTGCGCGTCGGTTCACCCACGTTTTTGCAATGGCATGCCGAGGAACTTGCGCCTGAAAACGCGCGTATGCTGGTCATTCCGGAAGGCTGCGCGCACGGCTTTCAGGTGCTGGAATCGGACAGCGAATTGCTGTATCTTCACACCGCGTTTTACGCGCCGGAAGCTGAGGGCGGTGTGTCCTGCAACGAGCCGCGCATCGGCATTAGCTGGCCGTTGCCAGTCACCGATCTTTCGCTGCGTGACAGCAGCCATCCTCCGTTGTCCGCCATTTTTCCCGGGATCGTTGTATGAACTGCCGACACTGCCGCGTACCGCTGGAACATGTATTTCTCGACCTCGGCTTTGCGCCGCCATCCAATGCCTATCTAACTGCGGACGATCTCAAAACGCCGGAAAGTTACTACCCGCTTAAGCTGTATGTATGCGAACACTGCTGGCTGGTACAGACTGAAGATTATGCCCAGGCTGATGATCTGTTCAACCATGATTACGCCTACTTTTCTTCCGTGTCGCAAGGGTGGCTGGATCATGCCGCTCGTTATACGCAAATGATCAGCGCACGCCTTGGGTTGAGCAAAGAAAGCTTTGTCATTGAAGTGGCCGCCAACGACGGCTACCTGCTCAGGAATTTCGTCTCGGCAGGCATACCCTGCCTCGGTATCGAGCCCACCGCAAGTACGGCTACCGCAGCGGAAAACCTGGGCATCCCCATCATGCGCGAGTTCTTTGGCGCATCAATGGCCAAGAGTCTCGTTGCCGAAAATAAACAGGCCGACTTGATTGTTGGCAACAACGTCTACGCCCACGTGCCGGACATCAACGATTTCACAGCCGGACTCAAAACGACGCTCAAAACAGGCGGCACGATCACGCTTGAATTTCCCCACCTGATGCGGCTGATCGAGCACACCCAGTTCGATACCGTTTACCACGAGCATTTTTCGTATCTATCGCTTTACACGGTCAGCCGGATTTTTGCGAATGCCGGACTACGGGTGTTCGATGTGGAGGAAATACCTACGCACGGCGGCAGCCTGCGTATCTACGGTTGCCATGCTGACGATGCACGTGCCACGACAGATGCGGTTAATAACTTGCTTGATGAAGAGGCGCGACGCGGCTTGCGCGACCTTGCGGTATATCGGGGTTTTCAGCCGTACGCCGACCGTGTAAAGAACGATCTCGTCGCCTTCCTGATCGAGCAAAAAAACATTGGCAAATCCGTCGCTGCCTACGGCGCGGCAGCCAAGGGAAACACGCTGCTCAACTATGCCGGAATAAAGCCGGACTTATTGCCCTATGTCTGTGATGCGGCGCCCTCCAAGCAAGGAAAATATCTTCCCGGTGCACACATCCCCATTCTGTCCCCGGCCATGCTGCGCCAACGCAAACCGGATGTGGTGCTGATTTTGCCGTGGAATATTGCGGAGGAAGTGATGACGCAACAAGGTTGTGTGCGTGAATGGGGCGGAAAATTCGTCGTGGCCGTGCCGGAATTGAAGATTATTTGAGGAACCCATGTCACGCATCTATTACACCAAGCCCTCAATCACGGATCTTGAAATTCGCTATGCCACCGATGCCGCGACCAACGGCTGGGGCGAGCGCTGCTATGAATATATCGCACGTTTCGAATCGCTGTTTCGCGAGCATCTCGGGGTCAAACATGCCATTGCTACATCGAGTTGTACCGGCGCCATGCACATGGGGTTGGCCGCGCTCGGCGTCAAGGCGGGCGATGAAGTCATACTCGGTGACACCAACTGGATCGCCTCTGCCGCGCCGATTACCTATCTAGGGGCAACCCCCGTTTTTGTGGACGTGTTGCCAGACACATGGTGCCTGAATCCGGAAAAGGTGGAAGCTGCTATCACGCCGCGTACCAAGGCCATCATTGCTGTGCATCTCTATGGCAACCTGTGCGACCTTGATGCGCTGATCGCTATCGGTGAGAAGCACGGCATCCCGATAATTGAAGATG
Organism: Gallionella sp.; assembly: GCA_024654105.1. Classification (GTDB taxonomy): domain Bacteria; phylum Pseudomonadota; class Gammaproteobacteria; order Burkholderiales; family Gallionellaceae; genus Gallionella. The sequence continues at coordinate 4,178 of JANLID010000166.1, forward strand.
CGGCGGAAGCTATCGGATCTCAATGGCATGGGCGCCGAGCAGGTTCCATAGGGAGGTTCGGGACGTTTTCATTCCACGGCACCAAGACGCTGACCACTGGCGAAGGCGGCATGTTTGTGACGAACGATGATGCGCTTTACGAGAGAGTGCTTGCGCTTAGCAATCATGGCCGTGCACGCGGACAAACGAAACAGTTTTGGCCGGATATGGTCGGATTCAAATACAAAATGTCCAATATTCAAGCGGCTATTGGCTGCGCGCAAATGGAAAGGATAGACGAACTTGTCGCGGGCAAACGGCGCATTTTCACATACTATGCC
>JANLID010000175.1 GCA_024654105.1 Gallionella sp.
CCGGACACAGCCTGGGCGAATACACCGCGCTGGTCGCCGCCGGGGCGTTGCGCTTTGCCGATGCGCTGCCGCTGGTGCGCTTCCGCGCGCAATGCATGCAGCAGGCCGTGCCGGAAGGCGTAGGCGGCATCGCCGCAATCCTCGGTCTGGATGACGACACGGTACGCGCCGTGTGTGCAGAAGGCGCACAGGGCGAAGTGCTGGAAGCGGTGAACTACAACTCGCCCGCACAGGTGGTGATTGCCGGTAATCGCGCGGCGGTGGAGCGCGGTATGGAACTGGCCAAGGCCAGGGGCGCGAAGCGCGCGATCATGCTGCCGATGAGCGTGCCGTCGCATTGCCAATTATTGAAAGGCGCGGCGGAACAATTGCGCGGCTATCTCGCCGATGTCGCGGTGCAGACACCCATCATTCCGGTATTGCACAATGCCGATGTTGCGGCTTACAGTGACGGCGCGGCGATCAAGGACGCGCTGGTGCGCCAGTTGTATTCGCCGGTGCGCTGGGTCGAAACCGTGCTGGAATTCGGCAAACACGGCATCACCCACAACGCCGAATGCGCGCCGGGCAAGGTGCTGGCAGGCTTGAACAAACGCATCGACACCAACCAGCAGGCATTGGCGATCAGCGATGGCGAAGCGCTGAAGCTGGCCTTGGCTACGCTCGCATAACCGATTTTCGTAGATTGGGTTAGCGCAGCGTAACCCAACATCATCAATAAAGCTGTTGGGTTACGCGGAGAAACTGCTAACCCAACCTACCACTCGCATAAGGAGCGCACATGACACTACTTGGACAAATCGCACTGGTCACCGGCGCCAGCCGCGGCATCGGCCAAGCCATCGCGCTGGAACTCGGCAGGCAGGGCGCGACCGTGATCGGCACCGCCACCAGCGACGCAGGCGCACAGGCTATCAGCGCCTATCTGGATGCGGCGGAGATCAAGGGGGCAGGCATGGTATTGAATATCAACGATGCGGCGCAAACCGAACACATGCTGGGCGAACTGCGCAAGCAGTTCGGTGAAGTCTCGATCCTGGTAAACAACGCCGGCATCACCAAGGACAACTTGCTGGCGCGCATGAGCGACGAAGAATGGGATGATGTGCTGGCGACCAACCTCAAGTCGGTGTTCCGCCTCAGCCGCGCCGTGCTGCGCGCGATGATGAAGGCCAGAGGCGGGCGCATCATCAGCATTGGCTCGGTGGTTGGCAGCATGGGCAATCCCGGCCAGTCTAACTACGCCGCCTCCAAGGCGGGCATGATCGGCTTCACCAAATCCCTCGCGCAGGAAATCGGCAGCCGCAACATCACCGTGAACTGCATCGCCCCCGGCTTTATCGACACCGACATGACCCAAGGGCTGGACGAAGAACAGCGCGCCAAACTGGTCGAACATGTGCCGCTGAAACGCCTCGGCCAGCCCGCCGACATCGCGGCGGCGGTGGCTTTTCTCGCCGGGCCCGGCGCAGCTTACATCACCGGTGCTACGCTGCATGTGAACGGCGGGATGTACATGGCGTAGGATTGCAACTCAACATAACCAACGGGATAACAAAATGGCCAAACCAAATTACTCTTATGAAAAACGTCAAAAAGAAATTGCCAAGAAAAAGAAACAGGAAGAAAAACGCCTGAAAAAAGCTGCATCACAGGGCGAGCAGCCTCAGGAAGATTCACCTCACCTGCCCGTTGACGAGAAAAACAACTAGCGGTACATGGACAGCATAAAACGCAAAGCCCCGTTTTGCGGGGCTTTGC
>JANLID010000211.1 GCA_024654105.1 Gallionella sp.
CCGAAGCGCGATGCCTGGAAGGCCAAGGGAGAAGAAATACCACGCAAGATTCAGCGCGCTCGCGATGCCTTGGCTCAACAGGCGGTTGCTGCTTAAATGCATAGGTATTTTAGGGACACCACACTAAAAGCGATGAGTGTACATCAGCTGCCAGTTAAGTTGGCTGTGATCAATGCTGTAGCCCCCCGCTGCTGCAGGCGCTGTCACCGTTACCTTCGGCACGTATGCCAGTGATGCATTGATCTCGGACACCTTACCCATGCTGTAACCTGCACCAAGGGTATAGTGATTTTTGATGATAGCCGGGAACAGCGGGTTCACGGTGTTGTCCGGGATCGGGTTGTTGGCAAGATTTGCACCGGCTCGCAATGTCAGATCAGGCGATGCCTTATAGGCGAATCCGATGTTGAATACATCCTGATCTTCCCAGTTCTGCGGCATTTTCATGTCCATACTGAGGCCGCCCATATCCGTGCTGGTGAAAGTCATATGAAATTCTTTCATGGCATTGGCCCAGCCGATCCGCTTGTAATCAACCGCCACCATCAACTCGTCCGTCGCCTGAACGGCCATGCCGATACCATAAGTTTCCGGAAATTGAAAATTCACGATACTGATGTCGCCGGTCAATGTATAGACAGCCCCGGCAGGGCCGCCCATAGTGCCGCCATTATCAATCATGCTCATTTGCGCACCGCTCGCCGACATATCGCCCAAACTGGTTTTGAAATGATAGGTCGCACCAACGGTTAATTGCTTATTGACCTTATAGGTCATGCCCAGCTTGCCTGCCCATCCAGTAGAACTAGCTTTGCCGGTAAAATCGCTGCCATCGGTAAAATTGAAATAACCGACGTTGTTCGCTCCGCCAAGGAAGAAAGGAAGGCCTGCAGCTCCTGCGCCGCTGGCTGTCAAATTACCACTGGCCGCAAGCGCACCCATTTGAGGCGCAGACATCGCCATCTGCAAATCCATTCCAGACCAGACCAGATCAAGGGAGCCGCCGATATTGAAATCGGGCGTCACATCGTATGAAACAGGCACAATCAGATTGCCAACCCCTACTTCTGAGCGGGATGGCCCAGCGCCAGCGCTCACCCAATCTGTTGCGGTATATTCCGTACCCATGCCACCCTGAGCAAATACACCAATGCCGTAGGTCAGTGCCCCCTGTTTCTTTACCCAACCAGCAGCGGGCATGTAATAAGCCGTCCCACCGGAATTAGCATCCGGCATACCAGCCATCTTGGAAACAATATCAGGGTGCAGTCCACCCACAGCCAAATCCAGTCGACTTTCGCCATCCGCCATCAAGCCCAGCGTTGCCGGATTGTTTGCCATGCCTGCCGTACCATTATCGAAAGCCATTGAGGCTCCGCCCATGCCCGTGGAAATCGGGCCGTAGCCTTCCATCAGCATGCCGTTGGTGGCGTATGCCAGTGGTGATGCCATCATGCCGACGGCAAACAGCGAAACAACAATCTTCTTTATTTTCATGACAACTCCCTAGTTGATTAATGAAACAACAAGCCACATTACGACCAATCTTTAAGTCGAAAAATTATTGCCTTACACGAACAGGCAAATGTCGGTCTCCCCGGCAAATCCCATAAATGTCGCCGCACCGCCGTATTCGATGTTATCGATAAATTCACTCTTGTCGAATTCGAACAGGTCAACGGTCATCTGGCAGGCGATGAATTTCACCTCCGCTTCCAGACACAGGTCACGCAGCTCCTCCAGCGTGGCCACACCATGTTTCTTGAGCTTCTGCTTCATCATCATGGTCGCCATCGATTCCATGCCGGGCAGCATCTGCACCATCACCGGCATCGGCACGGGCATCGGCATGGCCGGATTGGCCAGCGGACTGATCATCACATTGGATAAGTCCTTGCGCAGCAGTTGCAGGCCGTAGAAGGTGAAGAATATCTGCACCTCATAACCCAGCGCAGCAGCGGTCGATGCCAGAATGAATGGCGGATACGCCATATCCAGCGTGCCTTTAGTGGCGATGATCGCCATTTTCTTGGTAGTCATGCTTTCCCCTCGGATGATTTTAGGCCTGAAACGCCCAGGTTATTTTTTCTTCATGTAGAAAACGTATTCGCCATTCTCTTCGGCGGTAGCCAGCAACGGATTACCGGTCTGCTCGGCGAATGCAGCCATATCCTTCAGTGATCCGGCATCGGTCGAAATTACCTTGAGCACCTGACCGGAGGTCATATCAGCAAGCGCCTTCTTGGTTTTCACGATAGGCAGTGGACATGACATGCCGCGCGCATTCAATTCTTTATCGAAATTCATTTATCTCAACTCCCACTTAATTATTAAAATGACCGCCAAGACCGCATCGTCGCACGGCAACACTATGTGCATTACATTATAAGAACAGCTTGCGCATGAGCGTCCATACCCACGACGGGTAGGATATATAGCCCATTAGGGTTATCTAAAAAAGAGAGTCGCTATGAACCAAGAATAGGATGTTCGTAATGTGCGACTCTATGGCTATAGTGGATCCCTCCGTCAAGACAATAATGCGTCGAGTTTAAGAGGACAACCTTTTACATGCAGCGGAACGGCGCTGCCCCGGTTTTCTGTTTTTGCTTCTGTTTCTGGATGTGTTGTTTCTTTCCCACTGTAAGCACGATCAAAACATATGCGGTGCAGCACAATTTTTGTGAGCAGCCGCTATGAGACTTTCCTGCTTACACCACTTTTGCGCCTAGCATTTGGGCGAACTCTGAATTTTATTTTTAGCGGCCCCTTAGTTTTGACACAGTAAAATTAACAGGATAGTAAAGATCATGGATACTTGGTGGGTAGTGATTCTTTCATTTTTTCTGACGGCGCTGCTGGTGTTGATTCGTTATTAAATGGAAACCAATCGATTTTCCGAGGTTGATAGCTCAAGATTGGACTTGCTTTTTTGATATACCATATTAAAATGGTCAGGCATTCTTTCTTCAATCAATCCATACTTTCAAGGAACCTAAAATGATTCACAATTGCGCCAATTCCATTTCCCCCGATATGCGCTACCCGTTCGATGCCCGTGGCGTTGCCAAGCGCTTCCGCCATGCTGCCATCTTTGGCGCGTTTGATTCTCTGCATCCTGGCGAAACCATGCTGTTCTGCAATGACCACGACCCGCTGCCGCTGCTCGCGCAATTGAAGGATCGTTACGGTGACGGCATCGAAATCAGTTATGCTACCCGTGAGCCGGGTCAGATCGTTATCAATTTCACGCGCAAATAATCGAAAAACAAGGGAGGCCGAAGCCTCCCCCATATTGTTTTGAGTAGGTCGAAAAGCGTAGCTGTCAATCAGCATCCAATTTCCCCCACTTTTTCGGTTTTTTGTGGAAAATGGGTCATGGAAAATGGGTCAGGTTCAGATTAATTGCTACACTGCCTGCCATGCCCCACCGTCCCCGCATCCACCTTGCCGACCTCCCCTGCACATCGTGCAGCGGGGGCACAACCGCGACGCGTGTTTCTTTGCCGAAGAGGACTATCACGCCTATCGCCATTGGCTGGCAGAAGCGCTCAAGGACACCGGTTGCCAGCTACATGCTATGTGCAAATGACCAACCATGTGCATCTGCTGCTGACCCCGCCGGAGCCAGAGGCCGTATCCCGGCTGGTGATCTCGCTGGGCAGGCGCTATGTGCAATACATCAACAAAACTTACCGCCGCACCGGCACCTTGTGGGGCAGCCGCTACAAATCTTCTCTGGTACAGGCCGATGCCTATCTGCTGCTGTGTCAGCGGTATATCGAACTCAACCCCGTGCGCGCCAATATGGTGAATGATCCGGCCAACTATCGCTGGAGCAGCTACCGGGCGAACGGGCTCGGGCAAGCCGATCCGTTGCTCACGCCCCATGCGGTAATCGTTGTTAGTCATGCACAGGAAATATATCATCACAAAAGCCGGGCTTCTTGATGCATGGGGAATGGGATATAAAACACCGTCTTAATGATGGCCGCACAATGAAAAACAGTAAGTGGTATGCAAGGCTGCGCAAACTGAGCGTAAAGTGGAAAATATTTCTGCTTTCGGCGGGCGTGTTTGGCTTGTCGCTCACCGCAAGTTTTGCTTACTTCACCCACCAAAGCTATTGGCTGAACGTCACCACGGCCCTGGCTGGTTTGATGAATTTCACCGATGCCAAGCAACAGGGTGTGATTCGCTTCATCGACCAGAATGAAAAACTTGCCATGCAACTGGCCAGTCTGGCTGAACAGACAGACGCCAAAACGCTGCGCAGCCAGTTCCGGAGTGTGGTTACAACCGATGTGTTCCGCCTGGAGGAGCATCCTTTCAAGGCCGAGATCATCGCCGGTACGCGCGAGATTCCGACCTGGAAGGTATATCACGCGATTGATTATGTGGTGAATGGCGTGATTCGCATTTCGTCTGATCCGCAGCGCGAAGGCAAACCCTGGAACAAATCCATCAATCTCAAGGCAGGCTATTCCGATCCTTATTACGACGGTGCCGTGCCGGTCATGACGTTTGCCTCGCAGACCGGGGGCGACACGGTGTATGTCCATGCAGATGCGCGCATGTTGACCAATATTGTGAACGGCGAGATCGGGAATATGGCGGGCGACATGGGCGCTTTTTATCTGGCCGGGGTAGGCAAGACCTTCGATTACTACATCGTCAACAAAGAGAATCTGCTGATTACTGAATCGCGTGCGCGCCCTGGCCAATTTCTTGAAGGGCGGGGAAGCGAACTGCCCTGGCGCACGACCCTGCAACAAGCGGGGGTGGTGTGCGGCAAGAACGGGACGTACACGACAGATGCAAGATGCACCACCGGCTGCCGCGAAACAATGGGATTTTATACCGGGGTGAACGGTAAAAAGATGCTGGGTGCATCCATGCCGTTCTACGATTCCAGCTGGACACTCGTGGTGGAAGTAGAGGAAGACGAATTGCTGATGCCTATGTGGGTGATGTTTGCCCAGGATATCGGGATATTGCTGCTGATTGGAGCGCTGGCCATTTATTTGTATCTGCGCTTGCAGGACAAGGTAATCATTCATCCGTTGAACCGGCTGCAAGAAGCTATCGAAGACGTGGAAAGGACGCAGGACTTCAGCAAGCCGATCAAGATAGACTCGGAAGATGAGTTCGGCATTCTGGGTAATGCCTTTAACCGCATGTCGCGCAATCTTGAGAGTGTCTACCGGAATCTGGAAGAGCGCGTGGCAACCCGCACGTTAAATCTGGAGTCGCTGAACGAGAAGCTTCAGGCCAGCCTGATTGAAAGCGAGAAAGACAAAAATCAAATTCAGGATCTGGCTTTCTACGATCCGCTCACGCATTTGCCGAACCGCCGTCTGCTGATAGACCGGCTTCAGCACGCATTGGCTTACAGTGCGCGCAACGACCGGAAAGGCGCGCTGCTGTTTATTGACCTGGACAATTTCAAGAATCTCAACGACACCCTTGGTCATGACATCGGGGACTCGCTGCTTAAACAGGTTGCGCAACGCCTTGAATCCTGCGTGCGTGAAGGCGACACCGTTTCCCGCGTGGGCGGTGACGAGTTCGTGGTAATACTGGAAGATCTGAGCGAACAAGACCATGAGGCTGCGGCACAGACTGAAAGCGTAGGCGAAAAAATTCTCGCGGCGCTCAGCCGGCCTTACCGGCTTGCCACGTATGAATGTAGCAGCACTGCCAGTATCGGCGCCAACCTGTTCAACGGCAACCAATCGGATATAGATGAGCTGTTCAAGCAGGCAGACATCGCCATGTACCAGGCCAAGAAAACAGGCCGCAACGCCCTGTGCTTCTTCGATCCCGCCATGCAGGCTTTCATTGCCGCCCGCGTCAGCCTGGAGAACGATCTGCGCCGTGCCGTCTCCGAGCCGGAGCAGCTACTGCTTTATTATCAGGCGCAAGTCGATTCATCAGGCCGCCTGATCGGCGCCGAAGCCCTGGTGCGCTGGCAGCACTCCGAGCGCGGTATTGTGCCTCCAGACGAATTCATCCCGATTGCCGAGGAGTCAGGGCTGATCCTGCCTTTGGGTCGATGGGTGCTGACAACCGCCTGCAAGCAACTGGCGGAGTGGGCGGAGCAGCCGGAAATGGCGCATCTCACCGTGGCGGTGAATGTCAGCGCCAAGCAGTTCCACATGCAGACTTTTGTTGAGGATGTGCTGGCGCTGGTCGATCGCTTCGGGGTCGACCCCGCGAAACTAAAGCTGGAAATCACCGAAAGCCTGCTGCTGGATAATGTGGATAGCATCATCGCCAAAATGACCACGCTGGAAGCCCGGGGCATAGATTTCTCCATGGACGATTTCGGCACCGGCTATTCCTCGCTCTCCTACCTGAAACGCCTGCCCTTGTACCAGTTGAAGATCGACCGTTCCTTCGTGCGTGACGTGCTCACCGATCCCAACGATGCGGCCATCTCCAGGATGATCATATCCCTGGCCCAGAGTATGAATCTGGTGGTTATCGCCGAGGGTGTGGAAACCGAGGCGCAACGCGAATTCCTTGAGCTGAATGGCTGCCATGCTTTTCAGGGCTATCTGTTTGGCAAGCCGGTACCGATCGAGCAGTTTGAGGCGTTACTGAAGCAGGGCTGATCGCTTTTGATGGTGTGGTGAATACTGAACGTCTCAGGCAGCCATCGGCGAACGGCAAGTTCGCGCCACGACCAGACGTTCGCAGGCTGACAGATGCCTGGCTGGCCGTGTCTGTTGATAGTCCTGAAATTCATCATGATTATTCAGATATACTTTCTGCTCAAAACGTAATGACTTTTGCGTAATGGACTCAACCATGCACCCCATATTTTCCACCTACATATTCGATTTTGTCGGCTTTATCGCAAGTGCTTCGTTAATCATCGCTTACCACTTATTCCTCCGCCGCAAGGTGAAAAAGGACGCAACTTATACGGTGCAGGCAATAAACGCTATTGCACGAACCGCATGGGTAGAAACCATCATGCATGAGAAGAAGGACATACTGGCCGTTCAGACCCTGCGCAATTCGACGATGGCCGCCACCTTCCTCGCCTCCACTTCTGTGCTGATGATCATAGGTATCCTGACACTCAGCGAGGGCGGCAAGCTCGAAGCAACCTGGCATGCCCTGAACGTAGTCGGCGCGACACACTCCGAACTTTGGCTGATAAAGCTCATCTGCCTGCTACTGGATATGTTCGTTGCCTTTTTCAGCTTTTCCATGTCAATCCGGGTATTCAACCACGTGGGATACATGATCAACGTACCCCTTGCGCTAAAGCACAAGATGATCTCCCCCGCACATGTTGCAACCCATCTTAACCGGGCCGGCAAGTTCTATAGCATCGGCATGCGCGCCTACTATTTCATCGTGCCGCTGGTATTCTGGTTATTCGGCCCGCACTTCATGTTCATTTCAACGATCGGACTGTTGGTCGTTCTATACCGCATAGACCGTGCCCCTAAAATCAGGGAAAAGGAACCCCCATTAGCCGGCCTGCGTCAAGCGAGTAAGTAATCCCGCGGCAGCGCAAGCTGCCGATTTCAATTCTTCATTCCCGTTGCAGTTGCCGAACCGCGCCCGTTTTTTCAATATATGGCTGCGAACGAATCGCGCCAGTCACCCATCAGGATCAAGCGATCAGCGGTGCTTTGCTTTCGCCCTGGCGGCTTGGCCGCCCCAGAAAAACGTTGGTGCCGCTCAGTGTCCAATTGATGTAATCACGGATTCGTGGTTGCCGGCTCCGGCACCAACCCCTTGCTGGCTCGCGTCGCGGGCGATTCGCTTTACTGCCCGGGTGACGGCTGACGGCATCCCATTCAGCTTCCTGGCTGTTACTCCAGACCCCTTACCGGGCTTGCCGCCGCCGTCAAAACTCACGCAAAACAGCGTGTCTCGTCAAAGGGTTTATTCTCCTTCAGCATGTGGTAACACGCCCGTGCCGGTTTGTGCGCCAATGCCCTGGTGGCAACCGCCGTGTTCGTCTTCGCTTTTTTGCGCTCGTAAAACCGTTTGGCCTCGGCATTGAAACGCAGCGCAAAATTGGCCGCTTCGACAAAGGCCCAGGCCAGATACTTGTTGCCGTTTTTGGTGTTGCCTTCGCCCTTCTTCTTGTTGTTGCCCATGTGCCGGCTATCGACACAGCGCGCGTAGGAGGCGAAGTTGCCGGCGGCGGCAAAGCGCTCGATGGGTCCCGTTTCCAGCAGGTCGATCTGCCCGTTAAGCGTGATGATCACCGCGAGGTTGCTCTTGACCGCCAGCGCCACGTCCATCGGAAGCCCCATTTGATCCACCGCATCGGCCGTCAGCCGCTCGATCTGGTTGCTGTTGATTTTCATCGCCCGTTGGCGCGCCGCGATGTTCTCGACAGCCAATATGTGGCCGGTGCGGCTGCGCGCCAGTTGCATGCGCTTTCTGGCCAGGTCGCGCACCGCGCGCTGTTCCGGCGGCAGGATGGTGCCGGTGGGCAGGATGCCCAGCCTCAGCAGGTGCGCCAGTTGCCGGGCACCGGCCTCGTCGCCGCTGTGCTTGAGGCCATCGTATTTCTTGATAGCGCCGGTGTTGGCTAGCTTCACCACAAACCCCGCCTCCTGCAAACCATCGACCAGCCGGTACCAGTTGTAAGTGGACTCGACGACAACCGCTTTCAGTTCATCGCGCCACGGCAACAGAAACCCGATGATCTTTGCCAGGTCGTTCGGCAATCGCTTTTCGGCGATCACGCGATCCGCTTCATCCGTCACTGCCACCACGCTGTTGTTCGAATGCAAATCAATTCCGCTATACTTCATGTCGGCCTCCTGCGGTTAAAGTTAAGTTCGCAAACTCACTATAACCCCACCGCCACCGGCGGTGGGAGGCCGGTTAGATGATTTTCAGACCACGGATAAAGCGGGCGGAAGAATGATTGAAGGACAAGAAATCCGTGGTCTGTCCCCGGTTGTTCGCGGTTGTTTCCGGTTGTTTCCGGTTGTTTCTTTGAAAACGTCAGGCAGATAAACGCGCTGGCGGATGCGGATATTGAAACCATGAGAATAAGCATAGACACCAAGGCTACCGTGCATGTTGGCGAATACTCCAGAGGCGGGCGTTCGCGCGGCGCCGTGGCGGTCAAGGCATTGGACCATGATATGTACACCAAGGAGAAATTGGTGCCCGGCGGTATTCTGGAACCAGTCACCGGCAGATCATTTTTATTTTTCGGCACCAACTACAAAACCAGCGACTTTATGGTTGACGGAATTCTGCTGTGGTGGGAAGAAAGAAAGCAGGAACTTTCCGGCTTGAAACAGCTTGTCATCAATTTGGACAAC
>JANLID010000229.1 GCA_024654105.1 Gallionella sp.
CGAAGCCAAAACTCCATCTTCCTCGAACAGCTTAAAGAAGCTGTTCGAGGAAGATGGAGGGTTTCGCAACAACCCAATTGCTGAGATATTTCTCCAGCCAGAACAGCCCGACAATGGTTTTGCTGTCGTTGATCTTGCCTGAGCGTATCCACGCTATCGCTTCCTGCAAGGATAATTCAAACACTTCAAGAAATTCACCATCGTCCAGATTGCGCCCTTGATGCGTCAGGCCGCGCGCCAAGAAATATTCTATGCGTTCGTCGGCATAACCGATGCAAGGCCAGGCCGTGGTAAGGTGCTGCCACTCGCCTGCCGCGTAACCGGTCTCTTCCAGCAACTCACGTTGTGCGGTAAGCAAAATATCCTCGCCATGGTCGATTTTTCCGGCGGGCAGTTCGATGAATTCGCGCTGCGGCGCGTAGCGAAATTGCCGCTCCATCACCAGATTGCCGTTATCCAGCAGCGCCAGCACCGCCACCGCGCCGGGATGGTTGATGTATTCGCGGCTGCTTGTCGCGCCATTCGGCAGACGCACATTATCTTTCCGCACTTGCATGAAACTTCCTTCATACACCAAGGTGGTATCCAGGCGGGTTTCTTCCAAATCCATTGTCACTCCTTACCCCCATTCTCCCGAAAAATCCGCATCTTGGAACTGTCCGTTTGCTACGGAGCGATTCTGCTGCCGTTGCCCGGCATGCTTCCCCCTAAATACTTTCGAATATCCCCGCCGCCCCCATTCCCGTTCCAATGCACATCGTCACCATGCCGTATTTCTGTTTGCGGCGGCGCAGGCCGTGCAGCAGGGTCGCGGTGCGGATCGCACCGGTCGCGCCGAGCGGATGGCCGAGGGCAATCGCGCCGCCGAGCGGATTCACCTTTTCCGGATCGAGGCCGACATCGTTGATCACCGCCAGCGTCTGCGCGGCGAAGGCTTCGTTCAATTCAATCCAGTCCATATCGTCGAGCCGCAAACCGACCTGCTGCAACACGCGTGGAATCGCTTCTTTCGGGCCGATACCCATGATTTCCGGAGGCACGCCCGCCACGCTGAAACCCAGAAACTTGCCGATGGGCGCAAGGTTATAGCGCTTCAGTGCCGCCTCGCTGCACAGCAGCACCGCACACGCGCCGTCCGACATCTGCGAGCTGTTGCCTGCCGTAACCGAACCCTTTTGAGCGAACACCGGCCTGAGTCCGGCCAGCGCATCAAGCGAAGTATCGGCGCGCGGCCCTTCATCCTGCGATGCCTCGCGCGTCTTCAACCTGGCCTCGCGCGTCTGCATATCCGGCACATGCTCGGCGATTTGGTACGGCGTAATCTCGTCCCTGAAGTCGCCATTCGCAATCGCCGCAATGGCGCGCTGATGGCTATGCAACGCGAACGCATCCTGCGCCTCGCGCGAAACCTTCCAGCGCTCCGCCACCTTCTCGGCGGTGATGCCCATGCCATAGGCGATGGCGAGATTTTCATCATGCGCAAAAATTTGCGGATTGAACGCGACCTTGTTGCCCATCATCGGGATCATGCTCATGCTCTCCACGCCAGCCGCGATCATCACTTCTGCCTCGCAGAGCCGGATGCGATCCGCCGCATTCGCCACTGCCTGCAAACCGGACGAGCAAAAACGGTTCACCGTCACCCCCGGGACCACCTTCGGCAATCCCGCCAGCAGCAGCGCGATGCGCGCGACGTTCATGCCCTGCTCCGCCTCCGGCATCGCGCAGCCGACGATCACATCTTCCACAGCAGCCGGATCGAGCGACGGCGCCTGTGCCAGCACACTCTTCAACACGTGCACCAGCAGATCGTCGGGGCGCGTATTGCGGAACATCCCGCGCGGCGCTTTGCCGACCGGTGTGCGCGTCGCGGCAACAATGTAGGCTTCCTGGATTTGTTTGGTCATGATGCCCTCCGTTCAGGCGCTGATTCCGCGACTAACTGGCACTGCGCTGCCACATCATTTTTCCACCTGCGACACGTCGCGCACTGCGCCTTTATCAGCCGAAGTCACCATTGCAGCGTAGGCACGCAATGCGACCGACACCTTGCGCTGTCGTTCTGTCGCGGGCTTCCATGCATGGCTGCCCTTTGCCTGCATCGCCGCGCGGCGCTGCGTCAATTCGCTTTCTGAAATTGCCAAATTGATATTGCGATTCGGGATGTCGATCTCGATGGTATCGCCCTCTTCCACCAGCCCGATCGCGCCGCCCTGCGCGGCTTCCGGCGAAACATGGCCGATGCTCAAGCCCGAGGTGCCGCCGGAAAAACGCCCGTCGGTGAGTAACGCGCATACCTTACCCAGGTCTTTGGATTTGAGATATGAAGTCGGATACAGCATCTCCTGCATGCCCGGCCCGCCCTTCGGCCCTTCATAGCGGATCACCACCACGTCGCCCGCCACGATTTGATCGGCGAGAATCGCCGCCACCGCGTCGTCCTGGCTTTCGAACACGCGCGCGCGTCCGGTGAACTTCAGGATGCTTTCATCCACACCGGCAGTTTTTACGATACAGCCATCTGCGGCGACATTGCCGTATAACACCGCCAACCCGCCGTCCTGGCTGTAAGCATGCGCCTTGTCGCGGATACAGCCGTTGGCACGATCTGCATC
>JANLID010000233.1 GCA_024654105.1 Gallionella sp.
CACGTAGACTTCATCCGGGAACAGATCCACTTTAAGGTGTTCGAGAAATTCCGCCGAGTCGCTGCTCTGGCTCAAACTTTCCAATAACTCCTGCAGCCATTGGTGGGTTTTCTTGTGCAGATCGCTGATTGAAGTGCGGCCGCTCTTGTACAGCCAATGCGATGCCACGCCCGCCTCGGCGATCTTGTGCATCTCGTGGGTGCGAATCTGGATTTCGATCGGTGTGCTAAACGGTCCGAACAGTGTGGTGTGCAGCGATTGATATCCGTTCACTTTGGGAATGGCGATGTAATCCTTGAATTTGCCCGGGATCGGGTTGTACAAGCTGTGAAGCGCGCCCAGTGCTACATAGCAGGAAGCAAAATCGTTCACCAGCACGCGAAAACCGTAGATATCCAGCACCTCGGCAAAGGCCAGCGACTTGCTTTGCATTTTCTTGTAAATGCTGTAGATGTTTTTTTCCCGGCCGGTCACATCGGCCTGAATGTTGGATTCAGCCAGCCGCTGCCGTATCGCGTCGAGTATTTTGCTGACCACTTCGCGGCGGTTGCCGCGCGCCACCTTGAGCGCTTTTGCCAGCACTGCGTAGCGATTGGGATGCAGGTACTTGAAACTCAAATCCTGCAGTTCGCGATAGATGTCATTCAGCCCGAGGCGATTGGCGATCGGCGCATAGATTTCCATGGTCTCGCGGGCGATGCGCTCGCATTTGTCGTACGGCATGGATTCCAGCGTGCGCATATTGTGCAGACGATCGGCCAGCTTGATGAGAATGACACGCACATCGTGCGCCATTGCCAGCAACATTTTGCGAAAATTTTCTGCCTGCGCATCTTCGCGGGTCTCAAACAGGACGCGGTCCAGTTTGCTCAGCCCATCGACCAATTCCGCAACCGGTTCACCAAATTTTTTTTCAACTTGTTCGGTGGTGGTGTCGGTATCTTCCACCACGTCATGCAGCAGTGCGGCAATGATCGCCTGAACATCGAGGTGCAGGGTGGTAAGGATGCGCGCGACAGCAATCGGGTGGGAGATATACGGATCGCCGGACTGGCGCGTCTGGCCTTGGTGCGCGGCGCGGCCGAATTCGATCGCCTCGCGGACGTGCTTGATGTCCTGCGGTTTAAGGTAGGCGGAGGCTTCCTCGATAAGCAGATCTGTGTCGGCCATGCAAAATCACTTGGCTATGCCTGGCCACGGTTCAAGATTTCCTTGCCCACCTTGCCCTCACTGATTTCGCGCAGTGCGACGACCGTCGGTTTGTCCTTGCTGTCTTCCACCAGATGGGCCGCGCCATTGGCCAACTGGCGCGCGCGATAAGCCGCTGCCAGCGTCAGCTCAAAACGGTTCGGGATTTGCGTGAGACATTCTTCGACAGTAATGCGTGCCATGGTTTACTCCGGGTTCTGTAATTGGTTAATCAATGCCTGATGGCGGGACAATTGCCTTGCGCAATGCAACCTTGCGGAAAGCACGATGGCATTAAGTTCGCGCAACGCCTCGTTCAGATTGTCGTTGATAATAACATAATCGAATTCAGCAATATGGGCTACATCATTGCGCACCGCCGCCATGCGTCTGGCAATCGTCTCATCATCGTCTTTGCCGCGCCCTTTCAGGCGTTGTTCAAGCGCCTCCATCGACGGTGGCAGAACAAAGATACTGATGCATTCCGGGAATATCTGGCGTACTTGCGCCGCGCCTTGCCAGTCAATTTCCAGCAGAATATCG
>JANLID010000234.1 GCA_024654105.1 Gallionella sp.
CTCGCTGACAACCAATGGTTGCCATCCCGGCAAGATGATTTTCGCATGTGCACAAAGGCGACCACACCCTACTGAATTGGAAGAAACGGCATTTTGGCGTTCGCGGGTCGGCGAATGGCGCGCGATTTGCGATGTGCATGACGGTGAATTGATGGTGTTGATATTGAAAATCGCTCCTCGCGGAGATGTATACAAATGAAATTGCAAACTATAAAACAAAATGGACAGGCCGCCTTTATTGTCGTTCCTGTCGCAGAATGGGACGCGCTCATGGCCCGCTTGGAAGAGCGTGAAGACATAGCCGACGCCAAAAATCAGTTCTCCAAAATTCGTGCTGGCGAAGAGACGCTGTCTGCTGAATTGGTTGCTCGGCCCGCTTCTGGCGAAAATCCGCTCAAGGTATGGCGTGAATATCGCGGTTTCACCCTGCGCGCGCTTGCCGCCGAGATCGGGATTAGCTCGGCGGCAGTGTCCAAGATCGAAACCGGCAAAAGCCAACCGGCCGTTGCTACGCTGAACCAACTTGCAACGATCTTGGGCTGTGATATGGAAGATTTGGCCTGGCATGATTCAGAACGATAATCTCTCCGCCGAGCCGCGCTTGATCGCAGCCACGCCTGTTTCGAAACAGGAGGAGGCATTGGAGCGCGCGCTGCGCCCCAAACAGCTCGACGAATATGTCGGGCAGGAAAAAATTCGTGGTCAGTTTGAGATATTTATCGAGGCGGCGAAGCGGCGCAGCGAGCCGCTCGACCACGTGCTGTTGTTTGGCCCTCCCGGTCTGGGCAAGACCACGCTGGCGCAAATCATCGCGCGCGAGATGGGCGTGAACCTGCGCCACACCTCCGGCCCGGTGCTGGAGCGCGCCGGCGACCTCGCCGCGCTGCTGACCAATCTCGAACCGAACGATGTGCTGTTCATCGACGAGATCCACCGTCTGTCGCCGGTGGTGGAGGAGATTCTGTATCCCGCGCTGGAAGACTACCAAATCGACATCATGATCGGCGAAGGCCCGGCGGCGCGCTCGGTGAAGCTCGACCTGCCGCCGTTCACGCTGGTGGGCGCGACCACGCGCGCGGGCATGCTGACCAACCCGCTGCGCGACCGCTTCGGCATCGTGGCGCGGCTGGAGTTTTATACGCCGGAAGAATTGCAGCGCATCGTGACGCGCTCTTCCGGTTTGCTGGAGATGCCGATTTCGCCCGATGGCGCGCTGGAAATCGCCAAACGTTCGCGCGGCACACCGCGCATTGCCAACCGTCTGCTGCGCCGCGTGCGCGACTTTGCCGATGTGAAGGCGCAAGGCAATGCGACGCGCGAGGTGGCGGATGCCGCATTGACCATGTTGGATGTAGACTCGCAAGGACTGGACGTGATGGACCGGAAATTATTGCTGACCGTGATCGAAAAATTCCTCGGCGGGCCGGTCGGCGTGGACAACCTCGCCGCAGCGATCGGCGAGGAACGCGACACCATCGAGGACGTGCTGGAACCCTACCTGATCCAGCAAGGCTACCTGCAACGCACGCCGCGCGGGCGCATGGCGACGGCGAATGCCTATCAGCACTTCGGCTTGTTGCAGCCGCGTAGCGGCGGCAACAAGGAGTTGTGGGATGAGAACACGTAGCCGGCAAGCAAAAAACGCCGTGTTACAATGCAACACGCTTGAATCCGGAGGTCTTATGAGCGCGACTTTAACAATACGCATTGATGACGCGCTGGAGCGCGAACTCAAACAATATGCGGCGAGCACACACCGCCCCAAGGGCGACATCGTGCGCGAGGCATTGCGCCGCCAGTTGGCATTGGCGCGCTTCCGTGCAGTGCGTGAGGAAGTGATGCCGCTGGCCGAGCAAAACGGCCTGCTTACCGACGAGGATGTATTCAAGGCGATCTCGTGAGGGTAACCACCTTAAAAACAAACTCGGCACAACCGCCAACCACAAAAAAATACACACGCATTTTTTCAATTCGACTTTTGTGGATGGGTTGTCTGCGCTTGGAAAGCAGGCTCACAATCCATTTTCGCCACCATCGCCTCTGTTTGCGTTTGTTGACCCTTTTGGTGCGACAGGCGTCCCGTTTGCCGATATCAAGGATTTGCTGAGTCGAGATTCATCCGAAGTCCTTATCAATTTCGATTCGGACGGCATCGGTAGAATTTTTCGCGCGGATGAGGCGGCAAATCACGAAAAGATATTGAACAAAATATTCGGAGATGATTCCTGGAAAATGGAACTGGCAAAACACCGACTATCTCATGAGCTATATCGAGGTGTTTTGGCCTTGTACAAACAGCAGCTGCTTGCTTTGCCGAAAGTACGTTATGTTTTTGCTTTCGAGATGCGATCTGCAAAAAACATCATCGACTATCATCTGGTATTTGCAAGCCAGCATTATCTCGGGTTGGAAAAAATGAAAGAAGCCATGACGAAAATCGCAAAAAATGGCGATTATTGTTTTCCCGATGCACATCTTAATCAAGCAACATTGTTCCGCCTCGATGAGCCTTCAACATACAGCCCACAACTTCTTGAACAATTTCGTGGCCGGACAGCCGACTATCCAGAGTTGCGTGATTATGCATTGAATGAAAACCCTTTTATGAATCCGGAAGAAATGCTCAAAGACTTGGAAGGGAAAGGCATGATCCAAGTCAGCAGCGGTGACCCAAAGCGGCGCAAGGGCACATTCGAGGAAAAAAGCTGATTAACATCACGTTTCAGAAAGGGATCTAGTGTGACAAAGAAAACAACCATTGAATGGACAGAGCAGACGTGGAACCCGACCACAGGCTGTACAAAGATTTCGCCCGGCTGCAGGCACTGCTACGCCGAGGTCATGGCAACGCGGCTAAAGGCGATGGGTGCGAGGGGATATGAGAATGGGTTCAGTCTCAGCATTCTGCCCGAGCGGCTGGCAGAGCCGTTAAAACGGCGCAAACCTACGACGTACTTTGTAAATTCGATGAGCGATCTGTTACACAATGATATTCCTTTCGGGTTTCTCGATCAGGTATTCGATGTGATCAAACGCACACCACAACACACGTATCAGATATTGACCAAGCGATCAGCCAGGACGCACAAGTATTTCTCTTCGCGGGCAGTACCTGATAATGCTTGGCTGGGTGTTTCTGTGGAGAATAGGCAGTACGGTCTTCGTCGGGTTGACGACCTGCGGAAAATCAAAGCGGGTATCCGATTCTTATCTGTCGAGCCACTGCTGGAAGATGTCGGCGAAATTGATTTGCGCGGCATCCACCGGGTGATCGTCGGCGGCGAATCTGGCCCCAAGGCCAGGCCGATGAAGACAGAGTGGGTTGAGTCAATAAAGGATCAATGTGAGCAACATGGCGTAGCGTTTTTCTTCAGGCAGTGGGGCGGATGGGGTGCGGATGGCAAGAAACGACCGAAAAGAAACAATGGGCGTCTTTTTTGCCGGAAAAACTTGGGGTGGAATGCCAAGTTTGGAGTGTAGATAACTGAAAAATACAGACCCCAGGTTCGAGTGTCCCACCCTTACGGGCTGCCGCCGTTGCCGACGAGATAGACGGAGTTGGAAATATGGCATTGCCGGAACAACCGCTGACGGCTTTTTGGGCATCCAGCCGCTGTTCCGGGCGGCGGGAGTTGGATAAAGAGGTACTCAACGAAGTGAAGGTGATGCTGGATGAGTAAGAGCAAGGTTTTTGCACTGCCTGTCAGGGTCTATTTTCAGGACACCGACGCGGGCGGTGTGGTGTATCACGCCAGCTATGTGAACTTTATGGAGCGGGCACGGACTGAATGGCTGCGCGAGCGTTATGGCTACAGCAATGCCGGGTTGATGAGAGAATTCGGCGTGGTGTTCGTGGTGCGCTCGCTCAAGCTTAATTA
>JANLID010000244.1 GCA_024654105.1 Gallionella sp.
GGTTTGATGCTTTGGCAGAGCCAGCATGAATGGCGCCAACCTGCATCCCATATCAAGCTATCCCAAAAACAGCCGGTACGCCGGATTCTTGCTCTCATCCCAGTAGCGGTAGCCGAGCGTATCGAGAAATTCACGCAACGCTTTCTTGTCGTGGTGCGGCACTTGCATGCCGACCAGCACGCGCCCGTAGTCCGCACCGTGGTTGCGGTAGTGGAACAGGCTGATGTTCCAGTTATGGCTCATGCTGTTGAGGAAATTCATCAGTGCGCCGGGGCGTTCCGGGAACTCGAAGCGGAACAGGATTTCGTCCTTTGCTTCAGGCGCATGACCGCCGACCAGGTGGCGCAGATGCAGTTTGGCCATTTCGTTGTCCGAAAGATCGAGCGTGGGCAGATTGTTGCGCCGCAATTTTCCCACCAGTTCGGCAGTCTCGGACTGGTTGCGCACCTGGATGCCCGCGAACACATGCGCCACTTTCGGGTCGTCGTAGCGGTAGTTGAATTCGGTGATGTTGCGTTTGCCGAGCAGTGTGCAGAATTTGCGGAAGCTGCCGGGCGTTTCGGGGATCGTGACGGCGAGGATCGCCTCACGCCGTTCGCCGATTTCGGCGCGTTCCGCGACGAAGCGCAGGCGGTCGAAATTCATGTTCGCGCCGCAGGCGATGGCGACCAGCGTCTCGCCCTTGAGATTTTCGCGCGCGGCATACAGCTTGGCGCCGGCGATGGCGAGTGCGCCCGCCGGTTCGAGGATCGAGCGCGTGTCTTCGAATACGTCCTTGATCGCGGCGCAGGTGGCGTCGGTATCCACCAAAATGATTTCATCGACCAGCTTGCGGCACAGCCGGAAAGTTTCCTGTCCGACCTGCTTCACCGCCACGCCGTCGGCAAACAGCCCGACATGCTCGAGCGTGACGCGCCGTTTGGCTTTCAGCGAGCGGTACATCGCGTCGGAATCGACCGGCTGCACGCCGA
Source organism: Gallionella sp. (assembly GCA_024654105.1). Taxonomy (GTDB): domain Bacteria; phylum Pseudomonadota; class Gammaproteobacteria; order Burkholderiales; family Gallionellaceae; genus Gallionella. The sequence goes on from JANLID010000244.1 coordinate 972, forward strand.
TGATCCTGATGTCGGGGCGCAATTCCTTGACGTAAGCCGCCACGCCGGCGACCAGCCCGCCGCCGCCGATGGCGCAGAAGATCGCGTGGATCGGCCGGGTATGCTGGCGCAGGATTTCCATCGCGATGGTGCCCTGTCCGGCGATCACATCGGGATCGTCATAGGGGTGCACGAAGGTCATGCTTTCCTGTTTTTCCAGTTCCAGCGCATGTTGGTAGGCGTCGGAATACGAATCGCCGTGCAGCGCCACTTTCGCGCCGCGATTCTTCACCGCATCGATCTTGATCTGTGGCGTGGTGACAGGCATTACGATGACTGCCTTGCAACCAAGTTTCTGCGCGGACAGCGCCACGCCCTGCGCATGGTTGCCCGCCGAGGCGGCGATGACGCCGCGCTGTAATTGCTCCGGCGTGAGCTGCGCCATCTTGTTGTACGCGCCGCGCAACTTGAAGGAAAACACCGGCTGCATATCCTCGCGCTTGAGCAGCAGCCTATTGCCGATGCGCGCGGAAAGATTGGGTGCAGGTTCCAGCGGGGTTTCGATCGCCACGTCATAGACGCGCGCGTTTAGAATGCGTTTCAAATAACCGTTCATGACAAATCGCCTGAAAAATACCCGCGCAGGTTAACATAAACAAGTCAGCGGAAGCCGTTGCATGTCATCTGGCTAGGCCGAATTGCGTAGATAGCACGGTAAATTTGTTCGGCGCGCTCAAAAAACCCAAAAAGTGGAAAAAATTGGACGCTGATTGGCATGCCGGGGTGGCCAAACTTTCATTTGTCACGATTGCGGCGCATTAATTGAAATAAACTGAAACTGTCGAACCTGGAGTCATAAGCAGGACGTTCAGAGGAAGGATTGGTTGCTCGACAGCGTATCTCCCGGCCAGCAAAATGAACATAAAACCTGATTCAGATGCGCCTTTCATGTTATAAGGATATATGCTTTTTGCCTGATGTTGCAGCACCTGTTTTGAAGAGGCTGGATTGGGTGGTTTTTTAAGAAAACAGGTTCTAATCTAACTAGCGAAGGAGGGAGTGATTATGAGTATGAAAAGATACAGATCGAGAACGGTCTCTATGGTTCTATGTTTGAGCGTGATGGTTTTTTCCGGCGCGGTGTTCTCCGGGGAATTGTCAAAAGAAAAGGCTGCTCCTGGCAAAAACGCAACATGGACTGAAGAAGCAGTCAAGGAAAACTACGTTATGAATTGTGCTCCTTGCCACGGAGAAACCGGGAAAGGGAATGGTCCTCTTGCAGTAGAGAGTATTGGAGGGGTAAAGCCTCGTAATTTGAACAACGCCAAACTTATGTCAGCCCGAACAGACGAGGAACTTTTCAAGGCTACCAAACTGGGGGGAGAGTCGGTAAAGTTCTTCGGGAGAATGCCGAGTTGGAGGGATACCTTTACCGATGCAGAGATAAAACAACTTGTTCAATATATCAGGAAAAATATCTGTAAGTGCGAATACAATGATAAAAAATGAAGCTGACATGAGGATGGTGTCCATTCCTGTTGCGCTGGCAAGCAGGCAATAAAAAAGGGAACCTGAACATCCGCCATGACGTGCTTGGTCCGGCATCAGGCAGTTTGATTTAACCGGATTCCGCCTTTGCGGGAATGACGAAATCTGAATTATCAGAGGTGTCCTATTGGAGCAATTATTTCTGGCGCCGTTTCACGGCTGTCTTGAGAGTTTCCGGCCTTGAATGCCGGGGTTTTTGCAAAAACCATGAGGTACTTAATCCTGCATTGGGAGGGGTCATGAAGCTAAACTTTTTGCGTTTGATAATAGTTTTGGGTATTTTTTTCAATTACAGCAGCATGGCGGGCGAATGGGAAAAGGGAATCAAACGGGTTGCAATTCCAGGCGGCTTAACCGCAGACCGGTTGCCTGATCCTCAAAGTAAAGGGGCAACGCTCTTTGCATCGTATTGCGGCCAGTGCCACAATCTCCCGAGCCCCAGGATGCATTCAACAGGCGACTGGTCCATGAGGTTTGAAAAGATGATGGATCACGCCATACTTATGGCAGAGGCTTCGCCGGATATCAAAATACCTGCCGATAATGAGAAAAAAGAGATTGCTTCCTATCTGGAAAAGAATGGATTCATAGGACTTCCAGCAACGTCCCTATTGCGTGGAGAACCACAGGCATTCAACGTCATGTGGTTCTGCTCGGTGTGCCATGCCATGCCTGACCCAAACCAGTTTCCTTCAAAAGAATGGGGCAAGATCGTTGACCGGATGAACAGTTATA
>JANLID010000252.1 GCA_024654105.1 Gallionella sp.
GCCAGCATGCTGGCGGTGATGCCGAGGCGGCAGGTCGATGCGCCCGGGCAGGCCACCACGTTGTCGCCCACTTCCGGTTCACGCAAACCGAGCGCCGCCAATCCGTCACGCAACGCGGCCAGCCCGGCTTGCGGCACGTTAAGAATCGTCAGGTTCTGGTCCTGTGAAGTGCGTATCTCGCTCAACTCATGTGTGCGCAGCAACGCGGCGATGCCGCGCAACTGCACCGGTGTAATGTCGCCTATCGGCAATGCGATCGGCAACACGAACACGCCGGCCTGATGTTGCGCCAACAACTTGCGCGGCGCTCCCTGCCCGGATGCCTGGCCGTTCGTTTGCGCGCGCCACTCACCTGTTAAAGGCGGCTGGTCGGCGAGCGCCTGCCTGGTACGCTCGAATTCTTCGCGATACTTTTCACGAAAACCATCTACGCCGAAACGCTCGACCAGAAACTTGATGCGCGATTTCGCGCGCTTGGTTCGATCGGAATATTTGTTGTGCAGCGTTACCAAAGCCTCGATCGCGAACAGCAGTTCATGCTCAGGAATAAATTCCTCGACCACGATCGCCTCGCGCGGCTTGTGCCCCAGCCCGCCGCCAGCCCTGACCATGAAGCCGCGCTGGCCGTCCTTGTTGACTGCCACCACGCCGCAATCATGCAACATGGCTTGCGCGCAATCCGACTCGCAAGCGGAGAAGCTGATCTTGAATTTGCGCGGCAATTGCTGGTTCAGCGGGTTGCGCAAAAAGTGTTTTACCACGTCATCCAGATGTTTCGTCACGTCGACGTGCTCGCGCGGGCATACGCCGGACAGGCTGCAAGCCGTGATATTGCGCACCGTATTGCTGCACGCCTCGCGCGTGGTCATGCCGACCTCGGCCAGGCGACGCATGGCAGCCGGGGTGCTGTCGAGCGGCACGTAATGCGTCTGGATCGACTGGCGCGTAGTGACGTGTGCAATGCCCTTCTGCGAGTAAGTCCCGGTGACATCCGCAACCGCATCCAGTTGCTCCGGCGTCAAGCGTCCGCCGGGCACCTTGATGCGCAGCATGTGCAAGCCCGGCTGGCGCTGGCCATACACGCCATGCTGCAAACGCGCCGCCGTCATGCGATCCAGATCCAGGCCGCCAGCATTGAAAGCCTGGATGGTTTGTTCGAAGCGGTCGATCTCCGCCAGATCAGATAAATTTTGTGTGTTTGTGCTCATCATATTTTTCCTTTTATTGCAGCGTTATCCTGGCTAATGCAGCGCCAACCTGGCGCCAATAATCAGCAGCATGGTCGCCAGCAGAGGGCGCAACACCTTTTCCGGAACCTTTGCGCTCAAATGGCTGCCGATGTAGATGCCGGGCAACGAACCCAGCAGCAAACCGCCCAGCAACACCATATCCACCGTGCCCAGTGCCATATGCCCCATACCGGCCAGCGCGGTCAGCGGCACGGCATGAACGATGTCGGTGCCCACCACTTTCACTGCCGGCATACGCGGATACAGGAACAACAATACGACTGTCCCAAGCACACCCGCACCAACCGAGGAAACCGTCACCAGCGCACCGACGACGGCGCCCGTCACTATCGTCGCAGCGGGCAGATAGCGATGATGCAATTCGTACACCGTGCCATCCTTGCGCCGCGCAAGTTTTTTGACCCAGTTCTTCAGCAACAGAGCTGCCGCAGTCATCAGCAAAGCCACGCTCAACACGCTGGTCACCAGGCTGTGCAATACCTTTTCGTCCAGCGCGAGATACTTCAACAAAGCAACAGTAGCCACAGTGGCAGGTAAGCTACCCAAGGCGAGCAACCCAAAGACTTTCCAGTCCACCGTGCCGCGCCGCCCATGCACCCAACCGCCCAGTGTCTTGGTTAGTGAGGCATACAACAGATCGGTGCCCACCGCCGTAGCCGGTGCGACGCCAAACACCAACACCAGCAGCGGTGTCATCAGCGAACCGCCGCCGACGCCAGTCACTCCGACGACAAAACCGACGACAAAACCGGAAAATATATAGAGCCAATCCATGCAATTCTCCTAGAACGGCACGGATGGTAGCGCACGAACATATCACCGCTAAATAGTATTATGTTAGTATGTTATAACTTTAAGTTATAAAGAGGATAACCATGAACTTGCAACAACTTCGCTATCTGGATGGAATTGCGCGGCACGGATTGAAAATCTCGGATGCAGCAGAGATGCTCTTTACCTCGCAACCCAATATCAGCAAACAGATCAAACAGCTGGAGCAAGAGCTGGGGATCGAAATTTTCGTGCGCATCGGCAAACGCATTGTCGCCATCACCGAGCCAGGCAAAGCCATTCTGGATATTGCCCAGCGCATGTTGCACGATGCGGAGAATCTCAAGCAAGTCGGACAGGAATTTCATTCACAAGATAGCGGTCACCTGATCATCGCTACCACCCACACCCAGGCACGTTATGCGCTACCGCCAGTGGTGAAGCAATTCATCAAACGCTATCCGAAAATAAAACTGGGGCTGCACCAGGGTAATCCTACCCAGATCGCCGAACAAGTGTTGAGCGGTGAAGCCGACATCGGCATTGCCACCGAAAGCCTGTCGCTATATGACGATCTTGTGACGCTGCCCTGCTACGAATGGAATCATTGCGTGATCACCCCGCCACGCCATCCATTGCTGGAAGAAAAAAAGCTTACGCTGGCGAAAATCGCGCAGTATCCCATCATTACCTACGATTTTGCCTTCAGCGGTCGTGGCAAGATTAACGCCGCATTTGAGGCGGCAAACATTCAGCCAACCATCGCACTCACTGCAATTGATGCGGATGTAATCAAGACTTACGTTGAGCTAGGGTTGGGTATCGGCATCCTCGCCAGAATGGCCTTCATCCCGGAACGCGACAAGCACTTGCGCATGATGGATGCAGGACATTTATTCAAACCCAGCACCACACGCATTGCGATCCGCAAGAATGAATATCTGCGCGGCTATAGTTACGACTTTATCGAATTATTTGCACCGCATTTGACCCGCGATGTGGTGGCGGAGGCGATGCACATTCACCTTTGACCTGCAGTCAGCATAGGCGGAAAACGAAACATTTCACCCATGCCAACTATTCCCGCCAGGACTACAACCGCCCCATCTTCGGCAGCTCGCCCACCAGCGGCGCGACGTAATCGATCCACGCCTGCGTGACATCATTGCCCGCTGCGTTGATGTATTCGTCTTTCATTTTGGTAGCTTCACGCGCCACCGACGACAACGGCGTGATGAAGCATTCGCTGGTATACGGCTTGCTGTTCAGGCGACGTATTGCAACCGAGCCGGGCTGCCCGCTGCCGGCGGCATAATTCACCGCAAAATCGCCGACCGTGCGCGCTTCCCTGGCATCCACTTCGGAAACGATGGTGGGAAAAGAGCGTTGCAAATAACCGAAGGTATCGGCGCGCACCCGCACCTTCTGCCCGGGGAATGCTTCCTTTACCAGTGCCGCCAGCGTATCGCCCAACGCGCCGCTGCCGGAAAGCTGAATGTTGCCGTGCGAGTCGCGCTCGCCGCTGGTCGAGATCGGGTTGCCGTCCTTGTCTGAAATGCCTTCGGAAGCGGCAATCACGCAGCGGCCATATTTCGCCACGACAGTGCACACGTCCTGCTTGAATTCTTCAATATCGAACACGCGCTCCGGCAAGTAGATCAGATGCGGGCCGTCGTCTTCTGCCTGACGCGCCAGTGCAGACGCGGCGGTCAGGAACCCAGCGCTACGCCCCATCACGACATTGACCTTGATGCCCTGCAACGCGCGGTTATCACGGTCGTCACCCATAAAGGCCAGTGCAACGAAACGGGCCGCCGAGGCGAAGCCGGGGCAGTGGTCGGTGACTTTCAAATCGTTGTCGATGGTCTTGGGAATATGCACGGTGCAGAAATCGTAATTCGCTTCTTTCGCCATCTCGGCGATGATGTGCGCGGTCTCGGCGGAATCGTTGCCGCCGATGTAGAAGAAATAACGCACGTCGTTTTTCCTGAACACCTCGAACACTTTTTCGCATTCTGCCTTGCCGGGCTTGAGGCGCACCGAACCCAATGCCGCCGCCGGGGTCGTAGCGACCAGTTCGAGCTGCTCGACGCTTTGCGTGGTCAAGTCGATGAAATCTTCTTTCATGATGCCGGCGATGCCGTGGCGCGCGCCGAGAATGCCGGTGATGTTGGGCTGCTTGCGCGCCGCCAGTACCGCGCCGATCAGCGATTGATTGATGACGACAGTTGGGCCACCCGACTGGCCAATCACCATTTTGCCGACTAACTTTCCTTGTGCAGCCATTGCATCATCTCCTCAGTAACAGTGTAAGCATATTGTAAACCGAATGAGGCTTCTTGGTTCCGCATCGCTTATAATCGTACGTTTTTCATTTCGCTAATCTTAAGGAATAGTATGAGCTTGTTAAATGTGCGCCCCGGCGACAATATCCCCAATGAATGCAACGTCATCGTCGAAATCCCCAAACACGCTGACCCGGTAAAATACGAAGTAGATAAAGTGTCTGGCGTACTGGTGGTGGATCGCTTTATCGGATCGCTGATGCGCTATCCGTGCAATTACGGCTTCATCCCTGAAACCATCGCCGATGACGGCGATCCGGTGGACGTGCTGGTGGTTACCCCGTTTCCTATCGTTCATGGTGCTATCATTCCCTGCCGCCCGGTCGGCATGCTGAGCATGGAGGATGAAGGTGGCGGCGATGCCAAAATTATCGCCGTGCCCACCGACAAACTGACCCCGCTTTACCATGAAGTTTTGTCTTACGAAGATTTGCCGAAAATCACGCTGGAGCAAATCAAGCATTTTTTTGAGCTTTACAAAGCGCTGGAACCGGGCAAGTGGGTCAAGATCAACAACTGGGAAGGGGTTGAAGCTGCCCATGCTGAAATTATGAATGGCATCGAGCGGTACAAGAAAACACCCATCAATCAATAACGCATTAACAGACTGGAGCAAATCATGGCTGCACAGATTATCGACGGCAAAACCATCGCCCAGCAGGTGCGCGCCGAGTGGAAGGAACGCGCCGATGCGCTGAAGGCGCGCGGCATTACCCCAGGGCTAGCAGTCATCATTGTCGGCGAAGACCCGGCCTCCAAGGTCTATGTCGCCAACAAGGTAAAGGCCTGCGCCGAACTAGGTCTGCATTCCGAGCACGTTGTCATGTCCGCTGATACCGCTGAAGCTGCGTTGCTGGCAAAAATCGCCGAGTTGAACAGCGACTCGAAGATTCACGGCATTCTGGTGCAACTGCCGGTGCCCAAACACATCAACAGCAGTAAGGTACTGGAAGCCATCAGCCCGGACAAGGACGTGGACGGCTTCCATCCGATGAACGTCGGCGCGCTGGCCACCGGCAATATGCGCTTCGCCCCCTGCACCCCTTACGGCGCGATGATACTGCTGGAAAAATGCGGTGTACCCATCGAAGGCAAACACGCCGTGGTAGTCGGGCGCAGCAACATCGTCGGCAAGCCGATGGCGCTGATGTTGCTGCAACATAACGCCACCGTCACCATCTGCACCTCCAAAACCGTCGACCTCGCCAAATATACCCGCGATGCCGACATTCTCGTCGTCGCCACCGGCAAAGCCAGAATGATCACCGGCGACATGATCAAACCCGGCGCGGCAGTAATCGACGTCGGCATCAACCGGCTACCCGACGGCAAGCTGTGCGGCGACGTGGATTTCGACTCCGCCAAAGAAGTCGCCGGCTGGATCACCCCTGTGCCCGGCGGCGTCGGCCCGATGACCATCACCATGCTGGTGGCAAATACGGTACGCGCGGCGGAGCGCGCAACAAGGTGATTGCCCGTCCACCAGAAAATAAAAAGGCCTGCATCGCTGCAAGCCTTGATTTTACTGGTGGGCCGTGAGTGACTCGAACACTCGACCTATGGATTAAGAGTCCACTGCTCTACCAACTGAGCTAACGACCCGTTTTGATGTTTGCTTCAAAAGCGGCGCGCATTATCGGAAATGGCCGCTGATTTGTCAAAACAATTCACCAATAAAAATTCATACATAATCACAACGCCAGACAAAGCAAAACGCCCCACCATTACTGGAGGGGCG
>JANLID010000268.1 GCA_024654105.1 Gallionella sp.
ATCATGCCTCCATGATCCCAACTTTCGCTCCTCCAGGCTCATCTCACGTTGGAAACATACCCTCTCGCTCAGGCTCATTTGTCGTTGGACAAGGCTATCTGTTGCATGTAACGCGAATCATCCCTACAATGCCACATATCGTTATTGTTGTGGAGGGCATTATGATGACAAGTACATCAGAACGGGTACAGAAGCATCGTGCGGTATTGCGCGCCGCCGGGTTGCGGCCCGTGCAGATTTGGGTTCCCGATACCCGTCGTGCCGGATTCGACAAGGAATGCCGTCGCCAGTCATTCGCTTTGCGCGAGGACGTCAGTGAGCAGGAAACGTTGGGCTGGCTGGAGGCTGTCGCTGATACGGACGGCTGGAAATGAAACGTGGCGACCTGGTGACGGTTGCCTTGCAGGGCGATTATGGCAAGCCACGTCCGGCGCTGGTCATACAGTCGGACTTATTTGATGAGCATCCGTCGGTTATCGTTTTACCTGTGACTGGCGAGCTTCGGGACACGCCACTATTCCGCATCACCGTGCTGCCAAGCGATAAAAATTGCCTGCACAAACCGTCGCAAGTGATGGTTGACAAGCCACAGGCCATATCCCGCGAGAAAATAGGCGAAATGTTTGGCAGGCTCGATGATGATGCGATGCTTGCAGTAAATCGTGCCTTGGCGGTTTTTTTGGGGTTTGCGTGAAACAGCATCTGTTGAGTCTGATTATCCCGGCGCGCAATGAGGCGGAGGGTTTGCGTGCCCTCCTGCCTGAATTGGTAGAGATACTGCCGGACGCGGAAATCATCATCGTCAATGACGGTTCCGGCGACGGCACGCTGGCAGTATGCGCAGAATTCCCGGTGCGTGTGGTCAGCCACCCTTACCCGAAAGGCAATGGCGCGGCGATCAAATCCGGGGCGCGCGCCGCGAAGGGAGACGTGCTGATATTCATGGACGCAGACGGCCAGCACAAGCCGCAAGACATTCCCGCACTGCTGGAAAAATTCGCCGAAGACTGCGATATGGTGGTGGGGGCGCGCCAGTCCGGCTCCCATGCCGGCGCGCACCGGGCGGTGGCAAATGACGTTTTCAGCCGCTTCGCCACCTGGATGGTGCAGCAGCCGGTGGAAGACCTGACATCCGGATTCCGCGTAGTCAAGGCAAACAAATTCCGCAAATTTCTCTACTTGCTGCCGAATGGTTTTTCCTACCCGACCACCATTACTATGAGCTTTTTCCGGGCCGGATTCAGCGTGGCTTACCTGCCGATTCACACCCCACGGCGCGCCACGGGCAAGAGCCATATCCGGCCGATTCGCGACGGGGTGCGATTTTTGCTGATCATCATCCGGATCGGCACGCTGTATTCGCCGCAAAAACTATTCTTGCCGATTAGCGGCGGTTTTTTCCTGACCGGGCTGGGCTATTATTTTTATACTTATCTCAGCGGAGGGCGCTTTACCAACATGAGTGCGCTGCTGTTTATTTCGGCCATTCTGACCTTCCTCATCGGCGTCGTGTCCGAGCAGATTTCCGCATTGCACTATAAGGATATTGACCTGGCCGATGATGAGAGCGAATAGCTTGAACCCAAAAAATCCATTAGCCGGAAAATCCCATGTAGGAGCGAGCCCTGCTCGCGAATGGAAAGAACAATCGCACGCAGGGCGTGCTCCTGCAATTGGAGAAAGTTCTATTGGACAAACCGGGTTGAATGTATTGATGTCCAGTACCTCCTACCCGGAAAACGCCCAGGATTGGCGCGGCCGCTTTATTGCCAATCTTGCCGCCGCACTGGCGCGGCGCGATGACATCGCCCTTGCGCTGTTTGCTCCGTCCGGCGAGTTGCCGGATAACGTAACCGCCGCAGCCACACCGGAAGATGCGCGCTGGCTGGGGCGGTTGTCCCAGCAAGGCGGCATCGCCCATTTGCTGAGGAAGCGACGGATACTCGCCGCGGGCGCCGTCATCCAGTTGCTGGCGCGGCTTGGCCGGAGTTACCGGCGTCAGCCGCCCGACGTAGCGCATGTCAACTGGCTGCAAAACGCGCTGCCGCTATGGGGAACCAAGACCCCGGCATTGATCACGGTGCTCGGCAGCGATTTCGGACTGCTGCGCCTGCCCGGCATGAAGACGGCATTGCGCGCCGTGCTGCGGCAGCGCCGTGCCATTCTGGCGCCCAACGCCGAGTGGATGCGTCCCGGCTTGGAACAGGCATTCGGTGATCTCGCCGAAATCCGCCCTATTCCGTTCGGCGTCGACGATCCGTGGTTCAAAGTGCAACGTGTGTTACCCGCCGATGGCAGGCGTCATTGGCTGGCGATTACGCGACTGACCAGGAATAAGATCGGCGACCTGTTCGAGTGGGGCGAAGGCTTGTTCGGACAGGATCGCGTGCTGCATTTATTCGGTCCGATGCAGGAAGAAATGGCGTTGCCATCCTGGGTGGTTTATCACGGCCCGACCCATCCCGCCGAGCTGCTGCAAACCTGGTTTCCCCAAGCCTGCGGCCTGATCACGCTAAGCCGCCACGACGAAGGGCGGCCGCAAGTGATGCTGGAAGCCATGGCTGCGGGTCTGCCGGTGATCGCCTCCGATCTTTCCGCTCATCGCGACATTATCTGTCATCGCCAGACCGGCTGGCTGGTAGACTCGACTGAGGAATTCCGCGAAGCTTTGGCGATGCTGGAAATGCCGAATAACAACCGGGAAACCGGACAAGCTGCACGCACTTGGGTTGAGGAAAATATCGGCACGTGGGATGACTGTGCGGAACGCTACGCTTCCGCCTACCGGCGTTTGCTGGAGCCTGCATCGTGAACCGCGAGAGCGTATTGCTGCTCGGCGGCACCGGCTTCATCGGCGGCGCATTGGGCGTCCGTCTGGAACGGGAAAATATCGCCGCGCGTATTCTGGGGCACCATAACGTGGAACGGCTGGAAACTGTATTACCCGAATGTGGCACGGTGATCCACCTGGCCTCCGCTACCACGCCAGGCTCCTCGGCCAGACACCCAGACCTGGAACTGGACAACCTCACCTTGACCTTGCGCCTGCTAGAATTGATACAAGATCAGCCGGAAACCCACCTGATTTTCTTTTCCTCCGGCGGCACGGTTTACGGCAACCCTGAGCGGCTACCCGTTGCAGAAGACGCCCCGATCGCGCCGCTTTCCAATCACGGCGCCGGCAAGGCGGCGCAAGAGGCGTTCTGCCAGGCCTTTCGCGCCCGAGGCCATGCTGTCACTATCCTGCGCCCCTCGAATGCCTATGGGCCGGGTCAAACCATGCGCGGCGGCTTTGGCCTGGTCCGCACAATGCTGGAACACGCCCGCGCCGGGACGGCGATGGGAATATGGGGAGACGGCGAGAACATCCGCGATTTCATCTATATCGGCGACGTCGTGGAGGCGTGCGCGCGCTTCATCGGCTTGCCGCAGGATTCAGGCACTTACAATCTTGGCAGCGGCATTGGCTACAGCATCAACCAAGTTAGGCACGTTGTAGAGCAGGCCACGGGCATCGAACTGAAAATTTCCCATCGCCCGGCACGGGGAATCGACGTGCGTGCCGTGGTGCTGGATATTTCCCGCATCGAGGCGCGGCTTTCATGGAAACCTGAAATCAATCTGGAAGAGGGAGTGAGGCACACGTGGAACTGGCTCAAGGAAGCATAGTAGTCAATGTAGATATTGAATATTCGGACTCGCACTCCGATATTTCGTGGTAATATTTTACCAATGATCCATCGTCAACGCCATCTCGAACAAATAGCTCTTGGACTTCGCCAGTTTCCTGTGCTGGCTTTGCTTGGACCGCGTCAGGTGGGGAAAACCACGCTGGCGCGGCAGTTGGCAGCGGAATGGAACGGACCTACCCATCACTTTGATCTGGAAGACCCTGACGACCAGGCACGATTGAGTGACCCCGCTTTCGTACTGCGGCCATTGACAGGACTGGTTGTGCTTGATGAGATTCAGATTCGGCCTGATCTGTTTCCTCTGCTGCGCGTGCTGGCCGACAGGGCGGAAACACCCGCACGCTTTCTCATTCTGGGTAGTGCCGCTCCTGAACTGCTGCGCAACACAGCGGAGAGCTTGGCTGGTCGGGTGACTTTTCACGAACTCGACGGCCTTGGCTTGAATGAACTGGCACCGGATCAACTGGATCAGCGTTGGTTACGAGGGGGCTTCCCGCGTGCGTTTCTGGCAGAAGATATTGATGCCAGCCAAGTATGGCGCGAAGCCTTCATTCGCACCTATCTGGAACGTGATTTGCCTCAACTGGGTATCAACCTCCCCGCCCTGACCTTGCGCCGTTTCTGGACCATGCTTGGCCATTATCACGGCCAAACCTGGAACGGCAGCGAGTTGGCGCGCTCCCTGGGAGTGAGCGACAAAACCGTTTCGCGCTATCTGGATATTCTCGAGGGGACATTCATGACATGGCGGTTACGTCCATGGCATACCAATAGTGGCAAGCGGGAAGTCAAAGCACCCAAGGTATATCTTGCGGATACCGGCATTCTGCACAGTCTGCTGGGGATTGCCGGAGAGCATGATTTATTGGCGCACCCAAAATGTGGTGCATCATGGGAAGGTTTCGTGCTGCATGAAATTCTCCGCCATACCAACGCCAAGCGCGATGAAGCCTATTTCTGGGCGCTACATTCGGGTGCAGAACTTGACTTGATGATCGTGCGCAATGGCCGCCGCCTGGGGTTTGAAGTCAAACTTACCCGTTCGCCCAAAGTGACCCCGTCCATGCGTTCGGCACAGGAGGCTTTGGGGCTGGATCATCTTTATATAGTTTGCCACGGCGAAGGCGAGGCGTGGCCACTGGCTCAAGGAATTAGCGCGGTACCGTTGAGTGCGCTTTACAGTGGGAATATCACGATATGATGCGCCACTGCGGCAGTAACCAGATGCCGCTCATTTCTGTCTGCATCGCCAACTACAACGGCATGGCGATGATCGACGATTGCCTGCGTTCGGTGCTGGAACAGGATTGCGGTTTCCCGGTCGAGATCATCGTCCACGACGACACCTCGACCGACGGCTCGGCGCAACATATCCGCGCCGCCTATCCAGAGGTCATCCTGCTCGAAAGCTCGGACAATGCCGGTTTCTGCTTCGCCAACAACCGCATGGTCGAACGCGCGTCCGGTGAATTCGTGCTGCTCCTCAACAATGACGCCGCACTGTTCCCCGATGCCTTGGCGACGCTCTTCCAGGCAGCGCAAAATATCGACCGGCCTGCCATTCTCGGTCTGCCCCAGTACGATGCCAACTCCGGCGAGCTGGTCGACATCGGCTGCCTGTTCGATCCCTTCCTCAATCCGGTTCCGAATCTCGACCCGGACCGGAACGAAGTGGGCATGGTGATCGGCGCCTGTTTCTGGATACCGAGACGGCTATGGAATGAATTAGGCGGCTTCCCGGAATGGTTCGGCTCCATCGCCGAGGACATGTATTTGTGCTGCCGCGCCCGTCTGGCGGGTTATGCTGTGCGGGCGCTGCCGGTTTCCGGCTACCGGCATTGGCAGGGAAAAAGTTTTGGCGGCAACCGGGTAGCGGAGAACCGCCTGTCCACCACCTACCGGAGGCGGGTGCTGTCCGAGCGCAACAAGAGTTTCGTGATGGTGCTGACTTATCCTGCGCCGGCATTCCATTGCATATTTCCCCTGCACCTTGCCTTGCTGTTAACCGAAGGCGCGGTTCTGGCTTTGCTCAAGTTCCGGTGGGCGCCGTTCCGCGAGATTTATCTCGCCTGCCTGAAATCGCTGTGGCACGAGAGGGTACGTTTGCGCCTGTTGCGCCGCGAACTGCAAGCGCAACGGAATATCGGACGATGGCGATTCTTCGGCGTGTTCCGCTGGTTACCCCATAAATTGCGCCTGTTGCTGAAACATGGCGTTCCGCAAATCCAATGATTTCATTGCGAGGAGGCGCAGCCGACGAAGCAATCCAAACGGCTCGCAGCTTCGTCACATCATGCCAACTGGATCGCCATACCCCTGCGGGGCAGTGCAGCCTATCAGACAACATGCACGCTACCTATCAGAACTACATTTTTTCACGCTATATCGAAGTCAGGCGCGATTTCAGTTGCGACCACTTCGACTTCGGTTTTGGCTCTGATACCAGATGCAGAATCGAATCGAGCCCAAGTGCGTTTAGCCGTTCGGGCAGACGTGGCGCGTTGACCGCCACCGCCAGGTCAATCATTTCCTTATGGTAGGGAGAAAATGCATTTCGCTGCAATGCATGCTCGGGCGAAGTGACATGCCGATCCTGGCCGCTGCTTCTCAAGCGTTCGCGCATCGCGTCCTTTTCCGTATGCGCGATAATTTTTTCGATTTGTGCGACCGGAAGCGGGTATTCCAGCAACTGGAGTATCTTTTGCAGCGTCTCGAGTTTATTGTCTGCCAGTTGCTCGTAGTCGATCAGCAATGCTTCTCCGGACTCGACGAGCTCCAGCATGCTGTCGATTTGCCTTAACAGCGGCCCCGCGCCCATCCATGTCATTAGCGACGACGTGAATCCGGAAATCATGAGTGTGAGAGATTGTTCAGTAGTTTTATTTTCGAAATAACTGCTGCCAATTACAGATCGACCAATTGCTGCATCTACATCACGCGACAAGTGGTTAAGCATCGATAACAAAACATCATATATATTGCGGATGAGGAAGATATTCTTGGCCTGGCAGCCTCTTAAAAGGGATACCGACTTTGATGTCAGGGTCGAGTGCCACGAGAAGAATGTTCCAGATGGAAATTCGATCAACATTTCATTTTCGTAATCCGGCAATCCGCTGCCAAAATGTGGCTCATGCGCCTCTAGTCCTGTCGCCATTTTCAGGATTTCACGCAACAACCAAGTACCTGATTTTGGCAGAGAGCTTACAAAGATCGGGCGCTGTATTTTGCCGTGAGTCGGAGCAATATTTACTGAGCGCCGTGTGAGGTTTTTCAGGTCGTAGCCAAAAGATTTGTAGACACGTATCGCTTCAGGTGATACCAGTTTGCGAAAGGCTTCGACCTTCCAGGCTGGCCAACTTTGCATCAGTTGGTCAGGGTCACTTTCGACGAGTATTTCTCCCCGAAACAAGGTGTGGCGCATGGAGTATGCGCTATCCAAACTAGCTTGATCGAATATTATCTTGCCGCGAGTAAGATAGGTTGCCAGGCTTCTAAATGCTTCAGGTTGGTCGGCTATTTTTTCGATCGCAATGTGCCGCTGCACCGCATGAATGTCCCCAAGCACATTATTCAACTGGAACATACCTTGGTAGCTTGCCCATATATCAATGTCGTCTTTCGTGTAACTGGGCAAGCCAAGATATTCAAAATACGCGTGGCACGCAGTCTTCCATTCCCACTCCAGCGGATCGGTTGCGCCCGCCCTCATACGCATATTGGTAGCACACCAACGCACATAGAATTCGAGCCATGCTACGGGATGGCGAGTAAGGTTAACCACCGGAATATTCTTGTACCGATCAATGCTTAAAAGTTCATGCACTTGTCCAGCGCGGTAAGAATAACAGTCGCCGATAGCACCGTAAGCCATACCCAGATCGTTAAGAAACTCGGTAAATGGAACCAGAGGCGGTCTCTCGCCGCAAGCACGCTCCCGCAAGTACTTGGACCGTAATCCTTCGTAGGCAAGCAGGGCGAAAATATCGCGATGGCAATTCAGCGCCTTTGGGAACCAACCAAACAGGTGATCAGCCGCATAGCCCCAAGCGGTAACATAGAACACGCGGCAGTCATCCCGCAATTCGCCTCGCATTTGTACGGTAGAATCTGGCATGAAATTGCTCTACTTTCTTAAATCATCAAGGATTTGCTGGGCACGATGGTGCCAGCAGTGCCGCTCGCGTACAATCGCCGCTGCCTGTTGTCCGACCCGCTTTCTCCCCGCTTCTTCTGTCAACCACCGATGCGCTTCTTCATGCAGGTTTTCGGGAGTGAAAGCGCCATAGTGGACGCCTGACTCAAACGAGGTCAGCATTCCCCCAGGTTTGTTGTCATGGGGCGATTCATGGGTCAAAACGAAGCCCCCCACTGCCATGCACTCAAGCGTTCTGCTGTGCAATCCAAGCCCGTGCGTATTGTTTGCCAAATTTATCCGGCTCCGACGATAAACATCCAGCAACCCCTCCTGAGTATTGATCACACCCTTGGCATAGGGGCTGAATTCTGGGTGCATATCCCAACCTGGTCCGTATAACTCAATGGAGTCGGAAAGCTGCAGGATATTTTTGATCAAAGCTTCGCGATCCATCAGGCGAGGATATTCCCTTGCAAAATAGTTGATCGATTTTTCGAATGGAGAAAGGGCGCTGAAATCAGGAATCGGGTTATGGTGTGATTGATTTGTTCTGCTGCGGAGTCCGCTGACTTTTTTATGAGTATACCTGAGGAGTTGTGCAAATGTTGTCCCAAGCTGGTGGTTGCCGCCATTGGGCAGCATACCTCGATTGCTTGCTGTGGCTTCTCGCATTGCCTGAGTTAAACTATGAATATCCAGCTCGCCACACAATGGCCGGTAATTGTCGCGCACCGTTTTCATCATGGTCAAGAGCGCCACATTTTGAGAATGGAATTCGAAATAGTATCCGAGTAATATTCTGCGCAAGATAGCGATGGTTCTTCGCACGCCAAGCAATGGATTAAGTTTGGCCAACTCTAGAACGTCCTTCCGGATGTCCCTAGTAACAATGATAGGTGGAGATGGAATAAAGCCGCACAGAGAAAAATCAACGGGGCTTGTTTCAGCTCTCGGCCTGTAATCAAAGACAGTTTTATCTACCCCACAAACCAGAGAACTCACGTAACAAGGAAGCTGAACATTGATCCCAATTACCTCTGGATCCCCTAATACAAAAAGAATGTCTGACCCATGAAAGCTTTCTGCAAAGTCAGTCATGGACCCAGGAAAAACATCTTGAAACCATGAGACGTAACGTATGTTCGGCGGCAACGTTACTTCGGGATGGCGCGTGCGATTTACCTGGATAACGACATCAATTGATAATTCCATGCACTTTTTCGCAAGCTCAACAGCCGAAATTGGGCCTGGCAAGGCATACGCCTGATGGCCGATCTCATGAAAACCGGCAGCCAGCCCATTCACCATGCGCTGATCACAGGGGGTACGATAGTTTGG